>CAKZKU010000153.1 GCA_937124545.1 uncultured Microbacteriaceae bacterium
AGTGCGCAAACATTGCGCTCGAGCACGAGTGGGATGACGACCTAGGCATGTGCGCTGCCTGCGCAAGTGTCGGAACAGAGGAGGAGGAAGATGTATAGAGAAGATGGCATCAGTGCCGGGGACCGTAGCCTTGAGATTCAGATTGAGTCAAGCGTTACGCTCGAGAAGCTGTATGGATTCTTCGACGAGGCGGGCGTTGCCCACCGTTACTCGATGGATATGGGCGAGCTCGAGGCGTCTATTCACGGACAGTGGTTGCTGTTCTATGTGGACAAGCGGGTACTGGCAGAAGAGCAAGAGCAAGATCGAGCATTCGCGGATGCACAAGACATAGCAGAAGGATATTGGAGGCAGTAATTTGGAGCATTTTAGGTCGGTAACTATTTTCGAAGACGACTCGTTTGATTGCGAGGACATCATTGGCACAGAGGACGAGGCTCGTGATGCGTTCAGTGAGCGATGGATTTCAATTCACAACGGTCACCGCTTCGACAAAAACCCCGTTCGCATGGAGCTCATCAGAATGGAGGGGGAGATTGACTCCTCCACTTCGATGGCGAGCTACGAAGTACACATTGGAGGTGTTGAGTAATGCCTAGTCCCGCGAAACTAGATGCAGTAACTAAAGCCAAGGGCGCCTATGCCCTGGCTAAGTCCACACTCGAGGCTCGGTTGCGAGAGCAGCTGCGCGAGGAGTTGCGGAGATTGAGCAGTCAGATGGACATAGCAATCAGATATGCCTATGACGATGGACACAGGAAGTCGGACATACTCAGAGCGCTGGGCACCAAGGATTTCTATACGCTCAAGCACTCGCTCGAGAGAACGCAGGGCGTGGTCGAGGAGCAGGGTGTCGATCCGCTTGACAGCGTCTACTCGCTGGACGGGCTGACCAGATCACTGCTGGTGAGGTACCACAATCATGGACCCATGCAGATTACGGGTGATGCGGTGTTCGATGTCAAGAAATTGGATGACGGCACAACCTGGTTCATGTCGCAGACCCCCATGTGGAGCGACGACTACACCGTGCGTAACGAAGCGGTGGCCGCGCTTGACGGAAAGCAGGATGGCTACTACTACGAGGAAGCAAAGGGTTGGGTAAGTGGAAGACTATAAAAAGGGCGTCAATGAAATTGAAGAAGCCATCAACGACCACATCAAAATGCAGAAGGGCAACAGCTCTATTGTGACCGGGTGGATTATGATTGCCTCGGTGTCGGACTCCAGGCGGGCGACATCGGATGGCTACGTTCTCCAGGCAAGCGAAGCACTTTCGCATCACGGTCAGGTTGGGCTGCTGCAAACAGCGGTGGATGACAAGCGCAACCTTGGCCTGCTTGCTACGATAAAAGCGGTGATGGGGGATGATTAGCGACCTGCTATATCTGAACGCAATAACCCTGGGGTTCTGGTCAATCATGCTGGTTCTTTTTTCGTTTGGAATCGAATACTTTGCAGAAGTATCCGACGATATTCAGAAGCGGTTCAGGGCCTGGGAAAAGCAAAAGCAGCGAGAAGAGTTGCGCGAAATGACCGAAGCAGGAGATTACTGGGATGGGGAGGATGTGAATTATGACACTGGAGAAATTGGTGCCGACGCCAGAGCAAGCGTCCGCCATCCAAAGAATCGCGACCGAGCCTACTCGGGCAGCGTTGAACGCTTCCACGATGGGGGCCGGTAAGACACTCAAGGCGGTCGAGGTGGCCAAGGCTCTTGGCTCCAAGACAATCTTGCTGATTGCTCCACTGAACACAAGGCTGGGCTGGCAGGTAACCTTCGAGCGACAAGGCGTGGACCTGCCATTCAGGTGGATTAACTCCAGGTCGGCTGGCCAGAAGGCCAAGGAGGATTGGTTCTGGCAGCAGCCCGGCATCTACTTCGTGGGTGTTGAGCTGTTCGTTCGACTGGGCTGGGAGGGCAAGACTCGATCGAAGATGTGGAGCCACAAGCCCGACCTTGTGCTGTTCGACGAGGTACACCGCAGTCAGAATCGCAAGAGCAAGACGCACAAGACGCTCAAGCAGGTGAAGGGAAAGTTCAAGCTTGCGATGTCGGGCACCCCTACGGGTAACAACTTTGACGGGGCTTGGGCTGTGACCAAGTGGCTGTGGCCAACGGTCATCGAGAACTCGTACTGGTCTTGGGTGAACAACTGGTGCGCCACTGAGTACGATCACTTCGCACCGGGTGGGAAGAAGGTCGTCGGCGAGAAGAAGCCCGGCGCATTCTTCAACTACCTTCCGTGCTACGTCCGTCTCGAGTCCGAGGTGGAGGCCGAGCTACAGGAGGAGCAGGTCTACATCGAGCTCACTCGTGAGCAGCGCAAGGCGTACAACGACCTTGAAGAGAAGATGGTGACATGGCTACAGGACAGGCCGCTGGTGGTTGAGTTCCCGATTAGCCTGCGAGCTAGGCTCAGGCAGGCCACGCTCGGGTTGTTCTCGATTGACGACGAGGACAACGTGGTGTTCGACAATGATTGCAAGTCGCAGAAGATTGACGTGATGTTCGACATACTCGAGGACGAATTCGAGGACGAGACAGCACTCATCCTTACTGACTCCAGAAAGTTTGCCGACGTGGTCGTCAGCAGGCTCAACAGAGACGGCAAGACTGCAATGCCCTGGCACGGAAACATCTCGGATGCCAAGCGACAGGAGACCAAGGAAGCCTTTGTCAGTGGTTCATGTCAGTATGTAGTAGCTGTCATATCGGCTATCGCGGAAGGCGTTGACGGATTGCAGCACGCAACGCGCAACGTCCTGTGGATGAACCGCAGTGACAATAGAATCCTCAACGAGCAGGTGGCCAAGCGCGTACACCGCAGGGGACAAGAGAGAACGGTTCGATCGGTGGAGCTCATAGCAATTGACACCTATGACTCCGGCGTATTAAGCTCGCAGATACAGAAGGCAGTTGACATGAACCGAACACTCAAGGAGCAACGTGGCGATTAGTATTGGTGACAACTGCAAGAGGGGTCACGAGATATCTGGTGACAACGTCCAGTACTACACCAACCACGGCGTGCGACGGGTGCGCTGCGCAACGTGCAATCAGCCACCGAAGTCAAACCCCAAGAAGAAGCCGGGTGACACGTGCAAGAACGGCCACGTAATCATCGGGGACAACATGCGCGAGCAGAAGATGCCGGGTGGCGTGGCCTACGTTTGCGTCACTTGCAAGCGCGAAAATGTACGTAAATATTATCGCAATAATTCCGGTCTTACCGAGGATGAACTGAACCGAAGAGACCGCAACCAATCCAAGTCCGCACTGCAATCCGCACGCAGGGCAGCCGAGAGGGCGGACGATCTCATTGGCAAGGGCAAGGAAGATGCCGCACTCAACTACCTTAAGCTCACCAAGCGGGCCGAGCGGATGAGTGATGCCTTACAGAAGGGCATGGCAAAAGATAGGGCCAGGTGCGCAGATAATCCCGGACCCTACATTGACTACGAAGAAGGCAACGAGCCAACCAAGAATCAGGCGTACTTGATGTGTGTCGGTTGTCCGGTGTTGGTGCAGTGTGCTAGATTCGCCAGCGCATACAAACCAGCTGTCGGTGTATGGGGTGGGGAAGTTTATGAAGACGGCAAGTTACGATACAAATAGGAGGAACACAATGGAATCAGTACCAAAAATCTACGGAGCTATCGCGGCCATTCAGGCTGGCGTTGGCAACATCCCGAAGAACGGCATCGGCCCGGCATCGCAGGGCTCGTACAAGTACGTCAAAAATGACGACATCCTGGAGGCCATCTCCAAGCTGATGATTGAGCACGGTGTTATCACCAAGCCAGAGATCATCAACTACGAGCTGGTCAGTCGGGAGATTGGCAAGGACCGGGTTGTCCCATTGACAATCGTTCACTTGCGCATCACCTACATCTCCGTCGAAGACGGCTCGGAGTTCTCCGTGCTGGTTGGCTCAGAGGGTGCGGACAACAGTGACAAGGGTGGCCGCAAGGCTGTGACCCAGGCGCAGAAGATTGCTAACCTGCTGACCTTCAACATCGCAACAGGCGAGCCCGACCCCGATGGCATGGACGTTGCTCCGATAGCTAAGGGTGCAACACCCGCCCAGGCTAAGATTGCTCAGGCATCTACCAGCGGAACCTACAACCAGATCAAGGCGTTCCTTGGTACAGCTGGTCTCAGTGGCTCGGTAGCCAACACCATCGGAGGACGCATCTCTGGTGGCAAGAGCCCCGACGTGTGGACCAAGGATGAGGACGTGCTCAAGCAGGTACTCGCGGCCCTCAAGGCTGGCGAGGTCGAGTAGTGCGGGTCTCCGCGAAGTCTCCCATAGTTGGAGACTCAACATGGATAGCAATGTGGGACTGTGGTCGCTGCCCCGAGTCAGCCAAGTATGATTACTTGGACTCGGAGGTAGAGGCCCTGAACATGGCGCAGCTCTACTCGTTCCTACACGAACTGCAAAACCATGGAGCCTAAGCTAAGAGTCCGGTCCTCTGGGCATGGTGGCAGCGGGTATAAGCACCCGCACACCGGGGTAACCGTCCCCGGTATTACCACCGTGCTCAAGAGACTGGACAAACCGGCAATCGTGCAGTGGGCGGTGGACAACACGGCGGCCTATGCGGTTTCCAACATTGACCATTTGCTCACCCGCACGCAGGAGCAGGGCTACGGATTCTTGCGGTGGTATTGGAAGCGCGACCCGCTCAAGGGTGACACGGAAGATATCCGCAACTATTCCAACGGCGTGCTCAACGACGCAGCAGAGCTCGGGACATTGCTTCACGACTGGGTTGCGGCAGAGCATGGCGCTTGCCCTTACCCCGACACTAGCTCGGCACCGTATCACTTCTGGGAGATGGTGGAGCAGTGGGATCAGTACAGCGCACAGCACGACATCGAGCCAGTTCACACGGAGGTTACGCTCTGGAACAGTGAGCTCGGCTACGCTGGTACAGCTGACGGCATCTGGAAGATTGACGGCAAGCTGACGATGCTTGACCTGAAGACATCTCGCAACACGTGGGATGAGCACTGGATGCAGATTTCCGCACTGGCCGAGGCCACGACACTTCTCACGGAAGTGGATGGCGATTGGGTCGAGACGGATATGCTACGGTGTGAGCAGCGGGCGCTGCTTCACATCAGGCCCAGCGACACGGACAAGGAGGGCAATGCAATGGCCCCCTTCGCCGAGTTGAAAGTAATGCCGGAGGATGAATATGGTGACATGTTCAAGGCATTCAAAGGATTGCTTAGCGTGACTCATGCGCTGAGCGATATCAAAACCCTACGCAATAGGAGGAGTAAATGAGTCGCATCAACGCCGTGTTTACCGGCAACGTGGTGGCTGAGCCCACCAAGAAGGACATCAACGGGACATCCCTCATGGAGTTCCCCGTCTATGTCAACCACACCAAGAAGAACCGTGACTCGGGAGAGTACGAGAAGACTGGTGACACCAGCAAGATTCGCGTTACCGTGTGGCGCGATCTGGCAGACACCTTGGACGTGAAGCAGGGAGACCTGGTTGAGGTTCACGGTAGCTTGATTGAGAAGGAGTTCGACAAGAAAGATGGAACTCCTGGTCGCTCACTTCAGACTGACTACATCGAGTCCGTCGTGGTCAAGTACCGCAAGGATGGACAGGCAGCAACCGTCGATTCAGACGGAGCCTTCTAGCCCAATAGGGTTTGGCCCATAGCTCAATTGGCAGAGCGACCGGCTGTTAACCGGTAGGTTCCTGGTTCGAGTCCAGGTGGGCCAGCGTAGTACGATAACAACAGAGGAGGTGTACGTGCAGAAGTTCATTACGACTATTCTGGGTGAGAATAGTGGGTACGCATTCATTAGCAGGGCAAGCGGCAAGACCGCCAACGGCAAACTCAATGTCAACATTCACAAAGCTTTTCAATACCCCAAGCAGCTTGACCAGATGGTTGCTTACGCCGAGGAATACTCGAGCGAGGACGTGTACCTATCGCCATTGCTATACGGCGACAAGAAGAACGACAAGGGCAACATAGCTCGGACCCCGGAGAATGCGCTCACATCGCAGACCATCTACATGGACTCGGACTTGTGCACCCCGGACAAGTTCAGGCTAGAGCCTTCTATCCACGTGGTCACAAGCCGTGGTCGCGGTCACGACTACTGGTTGCTGGACGAGCCCATCGAGGCAAAGCACGCAGCAGAGATTGCGCACAGGATTACAACCGCCCACAAGGACGACGGGTGCGACCCGAGCGGTTGGTCGGCCAACAAGGTGCTCCGCCTACCGGACACCGTAAACACAAGTCACGGGTTCCCCGAGTCCGTGGTCGCAGAATATAACGGCGTTGTATATAACGCACTAGATATAGATGGAGCATACGATGATGTTGAGATTGTTGAGCGGCCAATCATGGGTCGGGAAGAGGTTATTTCTTCTAAGGAACCGGCTCTTGCGGATTACGCTGAGGCGCTTGCTAAACTCCCCCAGAACGTACTGGACATTGCGCTGGCTGAGCCCAAGGTGGGCCCAGAGGGTAATCGATCCGAAGCTCGCTACCGATTACTGTGCGAGCTGTTTAGACTTGGCGATGTACTCACGCAACAAGAAGTACTCTCAATTGCATGGAAGGCACCGGCATCCCGCAAATGGAGTGAAGAAGATTCACGAGGTCTTAGCGGACTTATAGCCGAGGCGAACAAGGCTTACGCCGAGGTCCAGTGGAACAAGGGTGAGGGACTAGAGCCACCGGAGCTTGACACCGCAGAGAAGGGCGTGGAGCTCCTCAAGGGCGACGAGACTCAGGTGCTTGAGCACCACCGCACCTGGATAGACCACTACGTAGACTGGGCGAACAGCAAGCTCGCGAAGCAGAATGGTCCTTACGACAGGATTAATGCGTGGACAATCCTGTCTTGTGCTTTTGGCGACATGGCTTTTATTCCACGCAAGAGTGGCCCGGAAGGCGTAAACCTTTACACGATGACACTGGGCGAGACAACCACGGGTAAGTCTCAAGCGCTCAAGCTGATGCGCACAGTCATGGACGAGGTGTTCGCCGAGGACCCCGGCTACAACCTAGGCGGTAACGCTAGCCCCAATGCCCTAGGCGAGAAGCTCATTGAGCGTGATGGCAAGGTATCGCTGTTCAACAAGGACGAGGCGCACGGCTTGTTCAAGCAGTGGGCAACTCAAGACTGGACCAACGGAATGATGGAAGACCTTGCGCTGCTGTATGACGGCACGGTGCCCCCGATGCTGCGCGTGGGCAAGAAGGAGATGTCTAAGCCCGCAAAGACCCAGTTCGTGATGCACCTCATGGGAACTCCAGAGGAAATTTCCAAGTCACTCGGTAGGGAAATGTTCAAGTCGGGATTCCTGGCGCGATTCATGTGGTCTATCGGAGAGCCGCGCACCCTAAGCAAAGATGCTGTGCGAGAAGAGGACTCTGACGGAACGGAAATCAAGCTGGGCTTCGAGCCCATGGCCCGGCAGTGGGCCGCCGAGTTCGCTGAGACCAAGCGCCAGTTGCGTAGCGACGTGAGCTCGAGCAAGGTTTCGGTGGGCATAACCAAAGAGGCCAGTGACCGCATGACTCAGGCCAAGTGGGACTTAGCTAACTTAGTCAAGAAGTCCGACGCGAACTGGGACATCATCAACCCGTCACTGGTTCGCATGGGCGTGACGCTTCGTAAATGCGCAACACTTTTGGCCGTATCAGATGGTCGCAAGGTGACAGAGCTCATTGACGTACTCAAGGCGCTCGAGGCTTGTGAAGAGTGGGTCAAGAACCTGATGATTGTCGCACGCAGTATCAACGCCAGCAACTTCGAGCGCTCTTGTGACGAGGTAGAAGCGTTCGTGCGCAGCAAGGATGACATGGTCAAGCTGGAGTTTGTGAACAGGAGATTCAAGGCGTGGCGTGTCAGGGATTTACAGGAGGCCATCGGCGCTCTGGTATCACAAGGTAGAATTAAAGAGGTGTCCCAATCGGGCGCTAAGTGGATAGCAATTAACAAGTAGGAATTATGTCTTCATCAACCCCGGCGCCTAAGCGCGACCAGATCAAGGGAAGCGACAAGAACAAGAAGGGTTCTGCCAGCAAGGGCAGCACGGGCATCTCCGTTAGCGACTCGACCAGAGCGTCCCTGCGCAAGAAGGTTGCGGATCACAACGAGGCCAACCCCGGCGCGGACAAGCGAGCCACGCTAGGCGCACTGCTTGCCGTGTGGCGACGTGGTGCTGGCGCATTTTCCACCTCGCATCGACCCGGCGTGTCGAGAGCGGCATGGGCAATGGCACGGGTCAACGCCTACCTGTACCTGCTGCGCAACGGACGACCCGAGAATTCTAAGTACGTCACCGACAACGACCTGCTGCCATCGAAGCACCCGAAGCGCTCGAGCAAGCGTGAGTGGGCTGGCGTCCCGGACTTCGACTTCTTTATCGAGGAAGAGAAGATGTACAAGATTCCGGCTGGAGCTGTCGCTGCTGCTAAGCGTGCCCAGAAGTGGGTGGCTGACGGCAAGGCCGGTAGCGGATTCACCGACGTTGGCCGCGCTCGCATGGCACAGCTGGCCCGAGGTGGCAGCGTGTCTAGGGAAGTTGTTGGGAAGATGCGATCGTTCTTCGCACGCCACTCCAAGTCCAGTAAGGGAGCTGAGGGATTCCGCTCTGGGCAGGATGGCTACCCATCACCAGGCCGCGTGGCGTGGGACGCATGGGGCGGTGACGCTGGCGAGTCGTGGGTAAACGGCTTGAGTCTAGATGACTAGCATTACGCCGCTTCCTATATACCCCTCAAAGCCCACAGGAGACGACCTCGCGCTACTAAAAGAAGCGAAGTCAAAAGTCCGCAGTGACATTCTCATAAAGCCTGTACGGGCCGTACCTGGCTCCCCAGGACGTATTCTTGCGTTGCGGGAGAAACCCACCTGGATATGCGACTACGCATTCATTCCAGAACCTAACGTCGAATCGCTCAAGAATGCACTAGAGTGGGTGCTAGAACTCAAGGAAGATTCACGCGGTATTACTGTAATCAAAACTCTAAAAGAAATCTTTGGAGAACAAACGAGGGAACTGTGACAACCAAGTGCACATGTCAGGTGTGCCTGTCAAGGAGGGAAGAAGCAATGGAACAAGGACCGTTCGAGACCGACCTGGATCGCCAGCGTCGGGAGCGTTATGAGAGGCAAGAGTCCAAGCGGGCTCCCAAGATTCAGATCGACCAGGTCATCACACTCAATGCCTGGCTGACTGGCGTGCTGGTAGCGTTCGCCGCGTCGGCCGTCGTGTCATTCAACGGCATTACGTCGGTGGCTGCATTCGTTGGCCTGTCGGTCGAGTGGATGGCGTACTTATTCTTTTTCTTTATCGAGCTCATGTACCTGCTGTTCCTGGTGGCATACCTGCTTCTCGAGTCGAGGGACAATGAGGACAGCCGAGGTGCCCTGGCTGGGATGATATTCTTCGCTGCGGTTGCCGTGCTGGCTAACGCCTTCCACACCTTCGATTACTGGGAGTGGCAGTTCGATGAGCCACGCGCATGGGCCGGTGTGGTGCTGTCGATTTCGGCACCGATTGCGATTATTTCTGCCAGCAAGATGGCGAGTCGTGTCATTTTTGCTAAATCTTTGGTAGTGTAACCACATGACCATCCAGTACGTCATGGCAATAGACCCCGGCAAAGCGACCGGGATTGCCATTGGCCGCTACTCGGACATGATGCCAATGGAAGTGGTGTCCACCAAAATCGTGACCAATGGTGTCTACGGTTTTGCGGAATGGCTGCACGATACCAACGACGGCAAGGCCATCATCAAAAACGATTGCTCTTATAACTATCCAGAAGACTACGACAATCTCGAGTATCACCTTGACGTTGTTTGCGAGAGCTTCAACCTGCGCTCTGGTAACTTCGCCCCCGACCTGGAGCCCGTGCGAATTGAGGGCGTGCTTATTGACCACTTCGGCAGCATAATGAAGTGGCAGTCGCCCTCGCATAAGTCGCTGGTAGGTGATAAGTTTCTAAAAGAGCACGAGCTCTGGCAGACAGGAAAAGATGTTGGGCACGAAGACGGCAGGGATGCGAACGATGCGCTCCTCCACCTTTTTGCCTACGTAATGAGAAGCAAGCACAACCCAACACTGGAAGCATACTGGAGGTAACCATGAGCGATCGAATCGAAGAGGCGTTCACCGAGTATAAACTCAACAAGATGATTGACCCCGCGACCCGCTACACCAACAACGAGAAGGACATCTTCCGCGCTGGATGGTCGGCGTCGCAGAAGCGGGTAGCACCCGTGGCCAAGGAGTCCGTCTGGGTCAACGCGCCCATAGCGCCAGACGAAGACCCCGAATAAGTAGTAGCCCCATAAGAAAACCCCCGGTTGCCCGGGGGTTTTCTCTTTAGATTCGGATCACCGGCCTTTCTGTCTATTCGGACACAGGCTTTCTGTCGTACTGAAGTACAGACGTAAGTAGTGACATCAAAGTTGCAAGTCCAGCAACGCCAAGCGCTTGAGCAAAGTCAACCTCGACGATTGACAGGGCTGAGCTGGCGGTAATTACACCGAGCATGGTCTGTGCGAAAGTTTTCACTGCGCGCTCTACGGAATAATTTAGGTAACTTTTGAGCTTATCCATCAGGATTCTCCTCCTTGTTATTTAGTGACTTATCCTCCCATACTGCACCAAAGATGTAGCTGGTGAGTATGAGTGAAATCAATGCTACACCACCTGTGACGAGATCGCTGATGTCTGTCATCGTGCCAGCAAGCACTGCGATTGAACCCGAAAGCAGCATAAATGCGCCAATAACAAACGATGCAAAAATGTACCGTCTGCGGTTCTTCCACGAAGGTTTGCTCATAACGTACTTAAGTCCCTTTAGGTAAGCATTTACTGCACGGCGGATCGCAGTCACAGCATCCTCCCGCTACTGACATGAATCGCATTGCATCGCATCCATTGGGTCAAGTGGTATCTGGTATCCGCCTACAAAGTCATTTTCATCCATTTATCCATTTTAGCATTTCGAGCTTTGGTTGAACCCTTCGTGTGCTAGGCTCTAGAACCATGAGAATCTTGTTCATTGATTTAGAAACAAGTCCCATCACCGCTCACACTTGGGGACTGTTGCAGCAAAACATTTCCATCAAACAAATTGTGGAAAGCACGCAGGTAATCTGCTTCGGAGCACGCTGGATGGGCCAGAAGAAGGTCATCTTCAAGTCGGTTCACCACGACGGCAAGAAGGCGATGCTGAAAGAACTGCACAAGCTAATGGACGAGGCGGACGCGATCGTCGGCTGGAACTCTAAAGGCTTTGACCATAAACACATTCGCAGGGAGTTCCTTGAGGCTGGTATGGCACCGCCATCACCAGCAAGAGACATTGACCTGATGTTGGAGGTCAAGCGCAACTTCCGCTTCCCCAGCAACAAACTTGATTATGTGGCGCAACGTCTAGGCGTGGGTGCCAAGGTGGAGCACACCGGGTTCGACCTGTGGCTTGGTTGCATGGCTGGTGACGAGAAGTCCTGGCGCATGATGAAGAAGTACCAGATACAAGACGTAAACCTACTGCTCGACCTGTACGACAAATTGATCCCCTGGATTAAGCACCCGCACATGGGTATTGGTTCACCCGAAGATGCACCCGCTTGCACGAACTGCGGTGGAAGCGACATCAAGCGTCGCGGCTACGAAACCCTCAATACTGGCAAGTATCAAAAGTTCCAGTGCAAGGCTTGTGGCAAGTGGATGCGTGGCAAGAAAGCTGTCGCTACGGCAGAGATGCGCCCACTGTGAGCGCCGAAACATACGAGGCGTTGCAGATTGCCATCGAGGATCACTTAGCCGACGAGCTTGACGCCGAGATGATGCTCGTCAAGGACTGGGTTCTGGTGGGCTCTGTAAGCGATCTGGACTCCGTAAGCCACCGCGAGGAGATAGTTCTTCACCGCTCAGAGAACACGTCTCTATACGCCGTCAGCGGCCTCCTGGACTGGGGTAAGGCTACTATGTTCCCGGAAGAAATTTAGCTGGTGTACTTTTCGTTCAGCCCGTCAACGCCAACCTTGCCAAGCTTCTCGATGGCGGCACCGACCGGGGTGTAACTCACCAGTAGGCACAGTAAGCCAGCTCCGAGTGCGGTCACGGCAGCCTCGGTTGTGAATCCACCGAAGTGAGTCGGGTGCGTAATCAAATCACCAATAAACGTGCCAGCCACAGCAAGAGTGGCAACGCCCCAGCGCGATGTTTGAAAGCTGCGCAATGATCCGAAGGTCATTAGCACCCCAATTAGGCCAGCGTATGCGCCAGTCTGTGACGCAACAAGCCAGTGGTGCAAAGTTATTGAGCTGAGGTCGCCTTGTGTCATGGCGGTCAGGCAGGCGGCTGTAGCTTGCGCTAAGTGACGCGAGAAAACAGCGGCCCTAAACTTGAGCGCTTGAAACCGTCCCATGGGTTAGGGCATCATCGACAGGACTGTGGGTACGACTGCGGCCACCAGTCCTAGGGCTCCAAACATTTTCCACATGTTCATTTCAATCTTGCGGATTCTGTGCTCGTGATCAGAGAGCTGGTTGGCAACATCTTGCTCCAGCTCATCTAGTTTGTCAGAGATGCTGGGCATCTGAAGCGTAAGCTTCTCAAGCATTGACTGAATTTTTTGCACCTGAATATACAATTCTTTCATTGTGATGCGGGTCGAAGACTCTTCTGGCATTACTTCAGCGCTTTCCTAATCGCGAAGAACTGTGCAAGTCTTGCGCTCATTGGCGGCCTTGCTGGCTTGGGCTTTACCGGCTCGGGCTTGGGCTCAGGCTCGGGCTTCTCTTCTACAGGCAGCTTGTCCACCAGGAACAATTCGGGGTCGAGCACGTCGCCCCAACGGCCTCCGCGATTTCGGACTTCGAAGTGGAGATGGTCGCCTGTGCTAGCACCGGTTGATCCGGCAGTATAAATAAAGTCACCGGTTGATACCTTCTGGCCCTTCTTGAGGGCTGTGCGGTGAGCGCCGTGGTAATACACGGTGACAATTTCCCCATGGTCAATAAGCACGGTATGTCCCCCGCCCGTGGGCGACCAGCCAATCTTCTTGACAACGCCGTCAGCAGCAGCGGTCACCGGAAAGCTACCCGCTACATCCACCCCGTTGTGAAATTTCTTTTTTCCAGAAATCGGGTGGATGCGGTATCCGAAGGGGCTGTTCTTGTTGATCGAATA
>CAKZKU010000154.1 GCA_937124545.1 uncultured Microbacteriaceae bacterium
GGTCGTTAAGCCGGAAGCCTCTTACAGCTCCTGGCCATTGACCACCCTCCGTTGCGCTAGCCACTTGAATCCGCCCATGATTTAATAGATTCTAGGTTGGAGGAAGAACCTCTAACAATCGGAATAGAAAATGAACTATATGAACAAAGAAACAAATAAAGATAATGAAGCTATAAACCAGTTTGAGCCAATGGTAAGCAAAGCTGAGATCGCCAACATGCTTTCAGTTAGTCCAAGAACGATTGAGAATTTAAAAGCGGGTGGCGTGTTACCCTTCTACAAGCTGGGAAGAAATATCCGGTACCGTAGGAGTGAAGTAATTAAGGCCATGGAGCAATTTCACAGCTCGAATCTAGTGACCTGAAAAACTGCTATACAGTGATTAAAAATCCCCCCCTTGGTTAAGGCCTTGGGGGATTTTTTGTGTTAGGGGAAGGGTGTGTTAGCGAGATTCAGGAATCTCTGTGTGTAGTTATGGTTAACTCCACTGTTTGCCCCAATGAGTTGTCACCAAAAGAGAATATTCTTGGGTGCTCATTGTAGAAATTACCAATCATGATATTTCATCTACTTCGTAAAAATAACAAAATTTAATTAAACACGATAGTCTCTTTGGCTAAGGGTGAAAAGTCCTCCCTGATTTATACCGCCTTATTAGGAGGGAGATATTATAATAATTTTGGGAGGTTATCGGGCTTAACCCTCCGAAAATACTAAAACCATATAGAGTTGTTTCTGGGGAGAAAAAATTTTCTGAAAATTTTCAACCACTACGCTGGGATTTCTGCAGAAGAATGCCGCTCTGTTTCAAATTACCACGACTCAATCTTTTTCTGTAAGTAAATAAAAACAAGCACTCTCGGAATACTTGTTAGTAAAAATTTGATTCGAATGATTTATTTTCCCATCTAAAATGGGGGTTACTAGAGGCTCTCGTTCTCTTCTTTGCGACAAGGTGTCTGTCTGCAGGCGGAGATGTTCCGGGGTTCGGCGACCAAGAGACATGGGTATATTAAGTATAAACGACTTGGTAGGGGGCTGTTAAACCATGAGTTCCCTATCTCTGAATGATCTCATCTGGCCTTAAGAAATAATATGGAATCCGGTTGGGCTCTCTAAGATTAAACCTACTAGACTGATGCCCGTTGGGGAGATTTCCGCGAGCAATCTTGGTGGGTGATCTGGTTTTAATCGGTCATCGAATGAGCGGAATAATATTATTAAGTATATTCCTCAAACAAATGAAAGTTGGTCTGATCCTTGGCTTCCTCATGATTCATTTCGAGAATCTGAAAAACCACGAATTGATCAGAGAGCTTTCGGAAATAAGCCAACGCTTGGTCCAGTGAGTTGTCGCTAACGTGTCTCAGGTAAGAAAAATAAACGGAATCATCTAAGGCGGTATAATATAGGGGGGCATCGTAACCTCTGGTGGCAAAGACATCTAGGATGACACCTGAGAGTTGGACACCTTGGAGGTCAGGGAGTTGGTCGGGATGCTGGTGAGTCGAACGAGTTCGTTCTGCCGCATCAAGCAAGGTGGTCTTTTCGATCTCGGAGAAATACTCGGTGTCGATGAAGAGATTCGGGAAGTCTTCGGTCAGGGCTTCTGGGGATTCAAGAATCTCAGAAATTGTCATGGACTTTCCAGAGGGTGGTTTTTGAGTCGATTGAGGGTTTAAAATTCTTCGGCTGACAAGGGTCTCTTCGAAGGGGTGGGTGTCGAGCCCCCCTTGGTGTCGCAGAATGATCCTTTTCTGTCTTTCCCAAGCACGCCATAGGCACTGATTCTGGAGCGCTTGGCGGAGGAGATCAGGAGGCAGAAGGATCGGGGGAATCCCATAATGGATATTCTCTCTCTTGAGGTATTTCCCGTTGCGGTAGAAAGGACGCCCCGTGATTGGGCACTGGATGTTCAGCCCTTGTCCACGATTGTCGAAGTGATGAATCTTCATCCAAGCGAGCAACTGGGAAGGGAGTTTACTGGGTCACCTTTCTTGATCGCTAGGAAAACCCGCTTCTTATCCGGGGCGGTAAAAAGGCGAACCGACTCAATCAGGGGATCTGCAGCGGGATCGGGGGCTGAAATCCTAGGGGCTTTAAGGGAGGGACCATTGGGGGACCCGGTGTCCGAGTCGTTCACCAAATCTGCCTCCACTAGAAAGAGTCCACCCTTGGAAACAAGCTCCCAATAGCGCACAATTGATCCCTTGGAGAGGAGTTTAGGGGTAAGGTCTTCTTCATTCACGCCACTGAGATGGAGCACGTCGAAGGATTCTGGGTCCATGTCGTGCTCTTGAGACCAGAGGCAGTAGGAAAAGGCGCGATTCTGGTTCATTGAGAACTGCTCTCGGAGGCTGGATGAGGTCTCGACTCCCTGAATATCAAAGTCCGGCCCCAGTTGGTGCCACTGGTCAAGGGCTGCTCCAGTTCCGCAGTTGAAGTGGATCAGGAATCCCCGGGTTGGTGGATGCAGTGACGAAAGAAAGTCCAGTTCAGAGGGGCTAAAGTAGGGTTTAGACATATTTTTCGATTTCTTTTTCAATTCGAGCAAGGTGACCGGTAAATGCACCCGGCATCTCGGTGACGTGGTAAGCCCATGGAGGGGGAAGGTCTTTTAGCTTCCTTTCCGCTGAGTCTCTTCCGAGCCAAATGCTCTCAAGAGTGTCCAGCCCTTGGCCGGTCAGGCAGAGGTGATCGATTAAACTGCGTCCACATCCACCGAATGCTAATCCTTCGCAAGTTGCCTTGATGTGGCGAACCTGAAAATCCCCTCCACGGACGAAGGTCTTGTAGGTCGCAATGTTTTCGGCCAGAAGGTATAAGACCGGAACCCTTTCCCGGTAGCCGGTGCGCTTGCAGGTGAGTTCCACTGTAGCCAGAAAACCGTCGGAATGATTTTCACGGAAGAGCCCGATTCTCGGTCTGTGGTGGTAGTTACGCTTTGAAGGGCGTCTCCACAATGAATCGTCGAAAAGCTCAACCAACTGGTGGTCAACAAGGTGAATCCGGGTGAGATGGTCTTCGAAGAGGATTCGGTCTTTGCTCTCCAGAAGAGCCATTAGATGGCTTTCGTCCCATCCCAAGCAGGTCATTACGTGGAAGGTGGCTGGACTCAGCTCTCGGAACGCTTGCTTACTCTCAAGGTAACCACGGGAAAAGGCCACAAGAGGGGAAAAATCAACGCCAGCCGATGGATGCCAAACCACCGATCCCAAATCATCAGGGAATCCATCGACATTCCCTCTGATGAAGTTCGCCAGTTTTTTGCCATTCTGACTTCTGCTGAGGGATGAAATAAGGGTCACCAAGTCGGAACGGGTCACCTCTAAGCCTTCATGCTGGAGGCGCTGCTCAAGTGAGGAAGCTAATGCTTGGGTCTCCGTCTGAGCTTTGATGTCGAAGGTCCAACCTTGCTTGTGGGAATGATGGAGGGGGAATCTGTCCCCAAGGGAGATCGTCGAATGGCGGTTCAACCGAGCAATCTCGATGGCCAGAATTGCCTTGGGACCGGAATCCTGCTCTAGACGCCCCCTCAGGTGGAGTCGACCACAGTAGAATTGCCCATCTGACTTCACTTGAACACAAACCTTCCGTTGACCGGGAGAAGGGCAGGGAGCGGGCTGCTCCTGAAGGTGGATCCTTGGGAAGAGGTCGGGTTGGATCTCTGATTGTTGGATTCTCCGGGGAAATGAGGACTTCAAAGGGTAGGAGGGTGCTTCGCGGTAGCAAGTGGAAGGTAAATGAAGAGCTTGA
>CAKZKU010000155.1 GCA_937124545.1 uncultured Microbacteriaceae bacterium
TTCTCCGGAGTCGTGACACTCGGTGTCCAGGAGGGAGACCGCGTGGCGGAAGGCCAGACGGTGGCGACGATCGAAGCTATGAAAATGGAGGCTGGCATCAGCGCCACGCGCGAAGGGATTGTTGCCAGGCTCGCCATTCCAACGACGCAGCAGGTTGAGGCTGGAGATTTGTTGATGGTGATTGAGTCCATGGCTCTCCCAACCGAGTTAGATTAGGCTGGGAGCCCGTCTCAAGAAAGTGTGTCGATGAACAAGAAGGCCTCCCGCCCATCAAAAGGCGATACCGCAGCCGCGGAGGAACACGGAGAGCTCTCCGACGACTCGGTAGACCCGACTTCTGTTCCGACCGAATCCGCCGACACTATTTCATTGCCGCCAGCGGAGTCTGAGATGCCCGGCGACGAAGAGGCCTCCACCGATGACCTGTATTTTCGTCGCGCGGAGCAGCGCGGATCTTCGCCCGAGCCCGCGGCGATGCTCACCGATGACCGACTGATTGAGACGAGCGGGCGCTACCGGGAGGTTCCCGAAGGGTTCTGGCAACGGCTGATCTACGAAGCGTCTTTTCATGTCGTTAACTTTGGCGACTCGC
Organism: uncultured Microbacteriaceae bacterium; assembly: GCA_937124545.1. GTDB lineage: Bacteria > Actinomycetota > Actinomycetes > Actinomycetales > Microbacteriaceae > Pontimonas. The sequence continues at coordinate 593 of CAKZKU010000155.1, forward strand.
GCGCTGCTCGAGCACGTAAAGAGAAGGACGCTCGTATTTCCGCGTCTTTTGAGGCCGGCGCCAAGTTTGTCCCCGTTCTCACGCGGAAGGGAGGCGTCGGGAAAACAACGGTGACTACTTTGCTGGGAATGGCGATGGCTTCGGTTCGCGAGGATCGGGTTCTGGCCGTTGATGCAAACCCCGACCGTGGAACCCTGGCCGAGCGCGTACCCAGAGGGTCCGGGGCAACGGTGCGTGACGTCGTCAAGTTGTCCGCCGGTATTGGTTCGTTCACAGACTTTGCCGAGCTTGTCTCCCGCGACAAGACTCGCCTTCACGTACTCGCCTCGGACACCGACCCAATGCTGTCCGAAGCATTTGATGAGGATGATTACAACGTGGTTGCAGACCAGGCCGCACGCTTTTACTCGGTTGTGCTCACGGACTGCGGAACGGGTGTGGTGCACTCAGTGATGCGCCCAACCCTTGAGCGCGCCAACGGTTTGGTTGTAGTGTCCGGCGGCAGCGTCGATGAGGCCCGACTCGCGTCCGAGACGCTCACCTGGCTCGACTCGAACGGATACGGGGAGTTGGTGAAAAATTCCATCGTCGCCCTCAACACGGCGACCCAGGGAACCAACGTCGTCAAACTTGATGAAATTGAAGACCACTTCGCGTCCCGTGTGCGCGGCGTCGTGAAGATTCCCTACGACCCCTTCCTCGCCGCTGGCTCGCTCGTCGACTGGAACAGGCTCAGCCCGTACACGAGGGAGGCTGCTCGTGACCTCGCCGCCCTGGTTGTCGAGGGCATGAGAGAGCGTATTTCGCAGTAATGGCGGTCAGAGAGATCCGGTTGTTCGGCGACCCGATTCTCAAATCGGCGACCGACGCTGTGGATGCTCGTTCGGAGCGCGCTTCGGATCTCGTCGCAGATTTGTTGGATACTGTCGCCCTGCCCGGGCGTGCCGGTGTTGCCGCGAACCAAATTGGAGTGGGTTTCTCTGCTTTTAGCTACAACATCGATGGGGATGTCGGATACATCATCAACCCGAGTGATCTCGAGGTGTGGGGCGAGGAAGAAGATGTGTCGGAGGGTTGCCTCTCGGTTCCCGGGTTGACGTTCCCTCGGCGCCGTTTCACTCACGCGCGGGTAACCGGCGACACTCTTGAGGGTGAGCGAGTTGTTCTGGCGGGCGAGGGGCTAATGGCCCAGGCTCTTCAACATGAGATGGACCACCTGAAAGGTGTCCTGTATTTCGAGGGGCTTGCGCCCGAATTCAAGAGGGAAGCGTTGAGAGCTATCCGCGAATCCGAATGGTTTTCCTAGGAGTTCACTGAGATCCCCTGTGTTTCCGTCGGGTCTGAATACAGTGCCACCATCTCGGCATCAAAGTCCCGCAGAATTTCTGCTCGCTTGATGCTCATCTTGGGCGTCAGGTGGCCTGATGCCTCGGTGAATTCCGTCGGCAGGATGACAAACTTGCGAATGGACTCCGCCCGGGAAACCCGGCTATTCGCGCCATCAATCGCGCGCTGAACTTCGGCGCGGACTAATGCGTGTCCGCACGCTTGCTCGAGCGTGAGTTTTTCGGTTACACCGTTGTTAGCCAGCCAGGTGGGGAGCATTTCTGGGTCCAATGTCACGAGTGCTGCGATGAACGGTTTGTTGTCACCCACAACAACCACTTGCCCGACGAGCGGGTTGGCGCGGATGGGATCCTCGAGATAGTTGGGCGCTACGTTTTTCCCACCCGCGGTGACAATGATTTCCTTTTTACGACCGGTGATGCTGAGGTATCCGTCGTCGTCAATGGAGCCGATATCGCCGGTTCGGAACCAACCATCCTCGGTGAAAGCGGCTTTGGTTGCCTCCGGATTATTCCAATATCCGTCGAACACGTTGATCCCTTTGACCTGGACCTCTCCGTCGTCATCGGTGCGAATAGCGACACCGGGGAGTGGTGGGCCGCAGGTGCCAATCTTGAATTTGGTCACGAGGTTCTCGGTGGCGGGGGCTGTCGTTTCGGTCAGGCCGTAGCCCTCGAGAATTTTGATTCCGAGGGTTCGGTAAAAGTGACCCAGACGGGTGCTCAGGGGAGCGGATCCGGAGACCGCATACGCAACGTTGCCGCCCATTGCTTTCTTCAGCTTGGAGTACACAAGAGCGTCAAAAACACGGAACTTGAGTTTCAGGGCAAGGGGAACAACACCCGTGTCCAAAGCCTGCGAATACTCAATCGCAGTGTCTGCGGCGAGCCGGAAAATTTTCCCTTTCCCGCCGGCCTCGGCTTTTTGTTCCGCGGAGTTGTAGACCTTTTCAAAGACGCGAGGCACTGCCAACAGGAAGGTTGGCTTGAAAGACCCTAGCGAGGGGAGCAGTTGAGAGGTGTCAGCTTGGTGCCCAATTCGGGTTCCGGTATGAATGGCCATCACTGAGATGAAGCGAGCAAAAATGTGCGCCGTTGTGATGAACAGCAGGGAGGTGGATCCCGGCCCAACGACTTCCTTCATCGCAACCGCTGAGTTACGAATAAGTTCCACAAAATTGGAATGCGTCAACATGCAGCCTTTGGGCTGACCTGTAGACCCTGAAGTGTAAATCAGCGTGGCAAGGTCAGAACCCTTCGCAGTGGAGCGCCTTTTTTCAAGTTCCTGGTCCGTGACGGACGAACCACTGGCTGCAAGCTTGTCGAGGTCACCAAGATGCATTTGCCAGACCTGTGTGACGTGGGGAACGTCTCCGGCGATTTCGTCAAAGCGCTGGAAATGTTCAGCATTTTCCACGATGAGCGCCACCGCCCCGGAATCCTCCAGGGTGTAGTGAACTTGGCTGGGTGACGAGGTTTCATAGATCGGCACCATTACGGCTCCCGCGAACCAGAGACCAAAGTCGACAAGGGTCCATTCGTAGCGGGTTTTGCACATGAAACCGACTTTGTCGCCAGCCTTGATCCCGGCCTGCATAAAGCCCTTGGCCAGTGCGACAACCTCCGAATGAAATTCCTGCGTGGTCATGTCCCGCCACCCGCCGTTATCCAGAGGGAGCGCGAAGAGAACCCCCTGGGGGTCTTGGGCCACCCGGTCAACTAAGAGTTGGGAGGCATTCGCTGTCGGGTCGGGGGCGACCACCGCCAGGGTTTCGAACTCTTTCATGGCAACTCCTTTGGTACCTCGAAAAGATTTCCCTCACTCTACGGGTTGATGCGATGGTGCAGGAGGGCTTTCCCCCGAGGGGAACGCCTAAGCTTGTCCGTTGTGGATACGCTCGGAATCGACATTGGCGGCACCAAAATTGCGGTTGCCCGTGTGTCGGGGGAGGGGCAGGTTCTCACCTCGGTGAGTGCCCCGACGCCTGCCGATGATCCCGCCGCCCTGCTGCAGGTCGTCGCCGATCTGGTGGCAAACCTGACCGCACCTGACGTGGCTCCTACAGTGGGTGTGGCCTGTGCGGCCTTCATGAATGAAACCCGTGACCGGGTGTATCTGGCGCCAAATATTGCGTGGAAGGACTACCCGCTTCTTGACGAGTTGGAGGCGGTTCTCGAGCGCCCGGTCGTCATTGAAAACGACGCGAATGCAGCAGGTGTTGCCGAGTTTGAGCACGGCGCCGGCCGAGGAGCGCGCTCGATGGTGATGCTGACGATCGGAACAGGTGTTGGCGGTGCCGTTATCTCTGAGGGCATCCTCCTGACCGGCGGATTTGGTGTTGGCGCCGAGCTGGGACACGTCATCGTGGAACCCAATGGAAGATTGTGTGGATGTGGGTCGCAGGGGTGCTTGGAGCAATACGCTTCTGGAACAGCACTCGTCCGGGAGGCAGCGCAGTTGCTCGGCCGCCCCGTCGAGCCAGACGAACTGCGCGAACTCTTGGCGAGTGGAGCCCCTCAAGCACGGGAAGCGCTGGTGTCCGTTGCCCGTCACATCGGTCGTGCTTTGGTGACGCTGGTGGCGGTGCTGGACCCGGATGTGATCGTTCTGGGGGGAGGGGTATCCGACGCGGGTGCAGCCCTCATTACACCTCTTCATGAGGAGTTTGCGCGCCACTACGGGCCGTACTCCGAGCGTCCTGTGCCCCGCATTGTGACTGCCTCGATGGGGAACACCGCGGGCGTTGTAGGGGCGGCAACGCTAGCGCGATTGACCCAGGGTGAGGCAAGCTAAGGCCGTGAACATTTTCTACTGGCTGATGAAGCATTGGGTCATTGGGCCGTTGCTCACGACGGTTTTTCGGCCCTGGGTGACGGGTTTGGAAAACATTCCGCGGACTGGGCCGGTGATTATTGTGTGCAACCACCTTTCTTTCGTGGATTCGGTCTTCCTCCCTATGGTGATTGATCGGCAGATGGCATTTCTGGCCAAGAGCGACTACTTCACTGGCAAGGGAATCAAGGGCTGGGCGGTTCGGTTCTTTATGACCTCCTCGGGTCAATTGCCGATCGACCGCTCCGGCGGGAAAGCTTCCGAGGCTTCGCTCAACGCCGGGCTCGCCATTTTGGCGGAGGGTAAAGTTTTGGCCATCTATCCCGAAGGTACGAGGTCGCCGGATGGTCGCCTCTATCGCGGTCGCACAGGGGTGGCTCGCATGGTTCTGGAAGCCGGTGTGCCGGTCATCCCCACCGCGGTGGTGGATACCGACAAGGTGATGCCGCTGGGGTCAAAGCTCCCCAAAGTCCATCGGGTTGGCGTTGTGATTGGAAAACCACTCGATTTTTCTCGCTTCCACGGCATGGAAAGCGATCGATTTGTCCTCCGGTCGATCACCGATGAGATCATTCACGAGATGCATGCGCTGGGAGCCCAGGAATACGTCGATGTGTACGCATCCACCATTCGTAACCCCGCTCGAGCCACAGCTTCTCGGGTAGGCTAAGCCCCCTGGCCCAGACCGTAAAGGACAACTTTTTTCGTGGTGGAATCAACTGAACAAGCGGTTGCCGCTGACCCCCACGTGGTTGCGGGCTTGGACCACTGGCGCTCCCTCGAAGCCCACCAACAACCGCCTTGGCCGGATGCCCAACACGCGGCATCGGTTTCTGCGGAGCTTGGGGAAGTGCCCCCACTGGTGTTTGCCGGCGAAGTTGATATTTTGCGTGACCGATTAGCGCGCGCTGCGCGTGGAGATGCTTTCTTGCTTCAAGGTGGTGATTGCGCAGAGACTTTTGCCGGTGCAACCGCTGAAGCGATTCGAAACCGCGTCAAAACCATCCTTCAAATGGCGGTGGTCTTGACGTATGGCGCATCGATGCCGGTGATCAAAATGGGCCGGATGGCGGGCCAGTTTGCCAAACCACGCTCCAGTGATTACGAGACGCGTGAGGGAGTAACGCTCCCTGCCTACCGGGGCGACATTGTGAACGGTTTTGATTTCACTGAGGGGTCCCGCACCCCCGACCCTTCCCGCATGTTGCAGGGGTACCACACGGCGGCTTCCACGTTGAACCTGATTAGGGCGTTCACGCAGGGAGGCTTCGCCGATCTTCGTATGGTGCACAGCTGGAACCGGGGATTTGCGGAGAATCCCGCCAACGCGCGATACGAGGGTCTAGCTAAAGAAATCGACCGTGCCATTCGCTTCATGGAAGCGGCGGGGGCTGATTTCGAGGAGCTCAAGCGGGTGGAGTTTTATGCCAGCCACGAGGGGCTGCTCATGGACTACGAGCGCCCCCTTACTCGCATCGACTCCCGTACCGGAATGCCTTACGTAACATCCGGGCACTTCTTGTGGATTGGCGAGCGCACGCGTCAGCTTGACGGTGCCCACGTCGACTTCTTTTCGCGGGTTCGCAACCCTATCGGCGTGAAATTGGGCCCGACCACCGATGTCGCCTCGATGGAGGCTCTCATCGAGAAGCTCGACCCGCACCGTGAACCCGGGCGCCTCACCTTCATTACCCGCATGGGTGCCGACAAAATTCGCGATGCGTTGCCTCCTCTCCTGCAGGCGACAAAAGACCTTGAGGTCCAACCCCTCTGGGTGAGTGACCCGATGCACGGTAACGGGATGACCACCCAAACGGGGTACAAGACCCGGCGTTTTGATGACGTCGTGACCGAAGTGACCGGCTTCTTCGAAGCCCACCGCAGTGTGGGGACCCACCCGGGTGGTATCCATGTCGAACTGACCGGTGACGACGTCACCGAGTGTTTGGGTGGCTCACAGCGGATCGACGAACTTGGCTTGGAAACACGCTACGAATCCCTCTGTGACCCGCGTCTCAACCACCAACAATCTCTTGAGTTGGCGTTCCTTGTCGCGGAAGAGTTGGGTCGCCGCTAAACGAAGCTGCGCAGGGTGATCGTGATCCCCTTCACGACCTCCTGACCTGCGCTCGGATCCATGCTCGTCACGCGAGCGAACGACCGTCCCCAATCGGACTCTGGGTACTCTGACCGCACCTCCACGTCGAATCCAAGCGCTTCGAGCGTTGCCTTTGCTTCGGCGATCGTCTCGTCGATCACATCGGGAATCATCACGAGCTCAGGGCCGCGGGAGACGACAAGGGTCACGGTGTCCCCGGGGGAAGCGGTCCGCTGATCGGCCCCGAGGATTTCGACGACAGAACCCTCGGCGATGGTGTCAGAAAAAGCCCCGTCACCGCCGACAACGCCGCTCAGTCCAACGGCCTCCAGTGCGGCTCGGGCGTCATCCACTGTCAACCCGGTCACCTCGGGCACTGCTCCGGCCGAAATCACGGCATCCACGGTGGTCCCAGCGAGAACCTCGGTACCCGGGTTAAGGGTCGCTCCCGCAGTATCGGTGAGCCTCAGGAGTCCTCCGGCGCCGACGGTGTCGCTAAATTCTTCCCGCGTGACTCCCAGCAGCAAATTCAACTCCTCCAGCAGTGCCCGGGCGCTCGTCACACTTTCCCCGGAGAGCGATGGCACGCTCACGGGGTTGGGCCCGAGAGACACAATTAACGTGACCTCCGACCCCTTATCAACACTCTCGCCTGACGCAGGTGCGGTGCCCTTCACGGTTCCTTCGGGCAACACCAAATCGAATTCTTGGAGAGGAGTCACCGAGACAATTAGCTCCGATGCGACCAGGGCGCTCGTGGCTTCGCTGATTGTGGTCCCGGCGACATCCGGGACAGTGGTGAGCGCACCGGGGCCGGTGAGCCACCACCACGCGCCGGTTCCTCCTCCGCCGATCACAAGAATCAGGAAGAGCGCACTGATCCACGCCCAGCGAGGGCCACCTGAGGCTTTGCTCGGACGGGGAGGTTTTTGTGGCGGAATTTCCGCAGGTTCGTCCAACACTCCGATAGCTGCTGTTGGTGTGAGGCCCTCGAGTGCGGAGGCCTTGGGGTCTAGTACCTGCGTCTCTTCCAGGTCCTGTGGCGCGAGCCGCTGCGTCATGGCGATCGTGTTGTTGAGGGTCTGCGTCGGAGTGGGAGAGGAATCTTCCTGGAGTCCCTTGAGGGATCGCACATGCTCGAGGACCGCTCTCGCGTGTGGTGGCCGGTCGTCGGGGGAGTGTTGGGTGCACCAGGTCACCAGCTCGTCCCACGCAGCGGGCACGCCGGGCTTCTTCGAGCTAGGAGCGGGGACGGTGTCGTGCGAGTGCTGGTAAGCCACCGTGATGGCTTGGTCACCCTGGTAGGGCTGTTCACCCGTGAGCATTTCAAAAATCATGATGCCAAGTGCGTAGATGTCGCTGCGAAGGTCTGCTTCACCCCGGGCAATCAGCTCAGGGGAGAGGTAGGCCACGGTGCCCAGTAGTGCCTGGGAGGTCGCGGTGTTATGGGTGGAGGCTCGGGCAAGCCCAAAGTCGGCAATCTTGATCCGGCCGTCATCCGCGAGCAGCACATTTTCTGGTTTGAGATCGCGGTGGACGATTCCCGCTGTGTGCGCAGCGTCGAGCCCGTGAAGCACTGCCGACACAATGTCCAGTGTTTGGGGCGCCGTCAGCGCCCCAAAGTCGTGGAGGAGTTCACGCAGAGTGATTCCCGGCAGATACTCCATCACGATGTACGTCAGAGCGCCCTCTTGTCCCTGGTCGAAGACATTGACGATGTTTGGGTGAGCAAGGCGGGCTGCTGACCGCGCCTCCTGAATAAACCTGCGGGTGAAGTCTTCATCTTCGGCCAGATGAGCGTGCATGACTTTGATCGCCACGGGGCGCTCGAGCCGTTGATCGAGGGCCTGATACACCGTGGCCATTCCACCGCGAGCAACCCTGGTTTCAATCAGATAGCGCTTTTCGACCAACCGACCGATCAGCGGGTCGGGTGTCGTGGCGTCCATTCTTCGGATTCTACGCAGGGCGTAGCGCGCTAGCGGGTTGCCACTCCACTAAGAGAGTTCATACAGCCACGCCCACGCACTGGCTTCCCATTTGGCGTAAGCGTCGGGGTAAGCAGAAATCTGGACGCGTTGAGCAGCGACCGTCAGAGCCATTGATTCCCACCCCGAGATGTCGAGCAACCCGCGGGTTCGACCCTTGTTGGGGTTAGAGGGCCCACCGAAGAAAAGTCGGGTCGCGTAGGCCTGGTCGAGAATCTGCTCGACGGTGCCCCACCCTGTCGACGGGCGTTGTTGATAAAGGCCTACCGAGTCGCGGTCTCCCCAGTCAATGTTGCGTAACGACGATTCCTGCATTGCCGTTGCCAAAGCAATGACGATGCCGTAGTCGGGTACGCCCAACTCTCGGCCAACGTTGACAATGATCTGTGCATTCCCTCGCCGCTCGTCATTCAGCGGCGTGATACTTCCTTCAATGGGTTGACCCACAGAACTCTCGGCCGCTTCCTCTTCGCTCGAGTCGTCGTCGCTCTCCTCCACTTGCGCGGGGGAGCTTGGCGCAGGCGCAGGCGTGGGAACTGGGGGCGGAGTCACGACCGGCTTGGGCTCGGGCGTGACCACCTTCACTGGTGCTTTGACCGGCATGATCACCGGCTTCTCTGCCAGTTCGATATCGGCGGCGTCAAAACCGGGAGAGGAATCCGCGTTGTCGTCATCACTGACGGTCTCCTCGGTGGCAGCCTCCGTTGAGACCGAAGCGGGGACGACAGAGGGCGTCGATACGATGCGCGCAACTGGACTAGCCTCCCGGTCGACCACGTCGGTCGTCACCGCGGGCAAAGCAATCAGCTGACCGGCATAAATGATGGCGTCGGGTTCCAAATCGTTGTGCTCCAAGAGAGCCGCTGTCGAAATTCCGAGTCGGTCGGCAATCTCACTGGCCGTCTCGCCCCGCTGCACGAGATACCCCTTGCCCACCACTCGGGGTGGCGAGGCCTGGCGCTTCTTGGTGGGCTCGGGGCTGATTTTTAGCACCTGGCCCTCGTGAACAACCGCGTTCCAGCTCAGGCCGTTCAGCGTGAGAATGGCCGGGGTCGGAATCCCGAATCGGTCGGCAATTCCAGAAATAGTGTCGCCCTGCTGGACGGTGTAAGAGGCCGGAAGGTCTATCCCCGTTGCACCCAGGACCAGCTGAGCGACCGGCAGCACTGTGGACTGCAATCGATCGGAAAGGGTGGGCCTAGCGTCAGATTCGGTTGCCTGACCGCGACTGTCGTGTGTGTTGCCGGGCACCACGTGGGCAAGACCGGGGGTAGCGATGACCCCGGTAGCCAAAGACCCTGTCATGAGGAGGGGGATGCTCGAATACAGGCCTTTGCGCAGTCCAGCGGCGGGCGTTGTCTCTGGGCTATCAAAATGCGCAGGCCGAGGGGTGAGCCCTCGGAACACTGAGTGCTCCAGGCTCTCCGCGGATTCGTCGAGCGAATCCCGGTCTTCGGTGTGCGACATAACAGTCCTATCGTGTCGTGATTGCACGCAAAAAAGGCGAGCGACCCGCATAACCAAAGTGGCACACGATGGGCCTGGAGTCAATCATTTCCGGACCCTGTCGCTCTGGAGTCCGTCTGCATGGCGGAGACGTTGAACCGGGTTACGTCTGACACGCTAGGGGAGTGGACCCAGACAAAACAGAGTGGTTGAGCATTCCGGATGTGGCCGAGCTCCTTGACACCAGCCCCGGGAAAGTTCGTCGGTTGGTCGAAGAACGCGCGTTGCTGGGGCGGAAAATTGAGGGTGTGTTTTATGTGGCGGCAGCACTTCTTCACGAAGGTGAGCCATTGGCCGGGGTGGCGGGTACGGCCACCGTCCTGTTGGACGGCGGTTACGGGTTAGAGCAGACGCTGGACTGGTTGTTGACGCACCACGAGGAGCTCGGCGTGACGCCCGCCGAGGCGCTGCGGTGGGGGCGAAAAACAGAGGTGCGGCGCATCGCCCAGGTGCTCGCGCTCTAGAGGGTCAAGCTCACGATTGACGTTTGGTGACGGCGGCCGCCAGCTTGCTCAATTCTTTTTTCGCGCCGGGGGCGATTCGAGCAGACTCGAGGGCGCTGAGGGACTCGTCTGCGTAGCGGTCAATCAAATTTTCGACCTCCTCAACAGCTCCGGTGTCCCGCAGCGTCGATTGGAGCACGTCAATCTGCTCGCCGGTCAGGTTGCGGTCGCCGAGGAGTTCGTTGAACAAGTTTTGAGCACCTGAGGGCATCGACTGCTCACCAAGTGCGATCAGTGCTGTGCGTTTTCCTTCTCGAAGATCATCACCCGAGGGCTTACCCGTTACTTCCGAGTCCCCGAAAACCCCAAGGAGGTCGTCGCGTAACTGGAACGCAATTCCCAGGGGCAAGCCAAAGGCTGAGAGGTCTTCGAGCACGTCGTCGCTCGCACCCGCAAGAGACGCGCCAATAAGAAGGGGAGCCTCCATGCTGTATTTCGCAGACTTGTAGGTGACGACGCGAAGGGCCCGCTGCAGCCGCTCCTCGATAGCAGTGTGGTTCCACGCCGCTTCTTCGTGGATGTCGAGGTACTGTCCCAGCGTTACCTCTTGTCGCATCTGGGAGAACTGGGCCCTCGTGGCTGTTGCAATAGCGGGGGGTTGATCGCGCACAGCATCGCCCAGCAGGTCATCGCTCCACGCCAAGAGAAGGTCTCCCAACAACAAAGCGGTGGATTCGCCGAAGCGCTCTGCGCCACCTGAATACTGCCGGTCGCGATGAAGGGATTCGAAAAACCGGTGGGCGGCGGGTTTCCCTCGGCGCGTGTCCGAATTGTCCATAATGTCGTCATGGACAAGGGCTGCGGCGTGGAAAACCTCGAGCGACGTGGCCAACGACACCACATGGTGCAGGTCGTCGAGCGATTCGGTGCCTCCCACCGCATCGATAGCGTCTGGTGAATGGCCCGCTGCTCTCCAACCCCAGTAGCAGAACCGAGCCCGAAACCGCTTTCCGTTGGCGAGTAACCCGGTGACATATTCCGCGAGATGGGCAAGGTCTGGCGACAGCTCAGACATGGCTTCTTCGCGAGAAGAGACGAAGGAAGAGAGACGCTCATCGACCACGTCGACCAACCGTATTTGCTCGGGCACGCGTATAGCCTATCCACAGAAAACCTGGCTAAAATAATGCTCAATCGTTCACCCTCAGGAGAGATGATGCCCCTTTCAGACAATGAGCAGCGCCTTCTCGACGAGATGGAGCGCAACCTCTATAAGAACGAAGCCGACGTGGTGTCGACCTCGGGGCTCACCCGCGCGCCCAATTATTCGGCGATCGTGATTGGAGTGCTGATTGGCCTCGTTGGCATTATCACCATGGTCGTGGGCGTCTATGTCAGCATGACCATCGTTGGGATCGTGGGGTTTGCGGTTCTGTTCGCCGGTGTCATGGTGGCCGCAACCATTCCCTCCAAGTCGGCTGCTTCAGCCACCTCTCCGCGTGGTGCCAGCGCGAAACCGGCTACCTCGAATACCAATTTGATGGATCGCTTGAACGAGCGGTGGGATCGACGCCAGGGAGGCGACCGCTTCTAAATCACGCAGGGGCCATGTAGCCCTTGCCCCATAACCGGCCCCACGGGGCCGGTTTTTTTGTGCGCCCAGGTAACGCTGTGTGCGCGGCCGTGGGGGTGGTCCGGGAAAAAAGGGGGAAAATCTTTCCCAATGTGGTGCATTTTGGAGCAAAGTGGAGTAAAGTGGTGAATGCTTCCGATAGGCCGGTATCAGAGAGGGGGGCAGCCCATGTTTCTTGGCACTCACGCTCCCAAGCTCGACGACAAAGGCCGCCTGATTTTGCCGGCACGTTTTCGGGAAGAACTCTCCAACGGTGTGGTGTTGACTCGCGGCCAAGAACGCTGTCTCTACGTCTTCACCAACCAGGACTTCACTACCCACGTGGAGCGCCTGAGAGAAACCCCGCTTACCTCGAAACCTGGTCGCGACTTCTTGCGTCTTTTTCTTTCCGGCGCGAGCTCGGAAGTGCCCGATAAGCAAAACCGCATCACAATCCCACCGGCTCTCCGGGAATACGCGGGGCTTGAGCGCGACCTGACGGTGATCGGCGCAGGTAACCGCGCCGAGATTTGGTCGACCAGTGCCTGGGATCAGTACTACAGCGAACGTGAACAAGCCTTCTCCGAGACGGAAGAGGAGGTGATCCCCGGACTCCTGTAATCCCGAGTTCGCGACTCCCGTCCGTTCGCCCTGTGGCACCTTCCCCGGTCCCAGGTCATTACAACGGAAGGGAATCACGAATCCGGGCCGCAGGTAAGGGCCTCCCATGACCACCACCTACGAACACATCCCCGTAATGCGAGACCGAGTCATCGAACTTTTGGCGCCAGCGCTCGAGGCCGATGATGCGCTGTTGGTGGATGGGACTCTCGGGCTGGGTGGTCACACCGAAGCTTTCCTCGAGGCCTTTCCTTCCCTCCGGGTCCTTGGTATCGATCGCGACCGTGAGGCAATAGATCAGGCAAGCGCGCGGTTGGAGAGGTTTGGCAACCGTTTTGTTTCCTTCCACGGGCGTTATGACCAGCTCGGGGAGGCAGTGGATTCTCTCGGCGACGGGCGTGACGTCCAGGGCGTCCTATTGGACCTCGGGGTCTCTTCGCTGCACCTTGACAAAGCAGAACGCGGATTTTCGTACGTCCAGGACGCACCGCTGGATATGCGGATGAATAGTGAAGACGAGACGACCGCGCACGAAATTCTCGCCACCTACTCTTTGGATCAGCTCGCCGATCTTTTTCGGAATCTTGGCGACGAGAAATTGGCCGGCCGCTACGCCCGCGCCATCGTGAGTCACCGCGAGACACAGCCCTTCGGCACCACCGGTGAGCTCGTGGAGGTTCTGCAAGAGGCGACTCCATACGCGCTCAAGGACCGCGGGCACCCCGCGAAGCGGGTTTTTCAGGCGCTTCGGATGGAAGTGAACAACGAGCTGGGGTCTTTGGAAGCAGTCCTGCCGGTGGCTTTGCAGCGGATTGCACTGGGGGGCCGGCTTGTGGTCATGTCCTACCACTCCGGAGAAGACCGGTTGGTCAAAAAAGTTCTGCGCACTCATACCTCGTCATCGGCTCCGCTGGGTCTGCCGGAAGAGCTTCCCGAGCACCGCAGCGAGTTCCGAGATATCACCCGCGGCGCAGAAATGGCCACTCCTGAAGAACGAGACGCCAACCCTCGGAGCGCATCGGTGCGCACCCGAGGTGTTGAGCGAACCAGAAAGGCAACACGATGACCGCTGTAGCGATGACCTCCTCGAGGCGCTCGAGTAATAAGCCAACGCCCTCACGCTCGGCGACACGCCCCGCCCAGGCGACCTCTGCGCCGAAGCTGCGCTATATCGTGGTCACGCTCGTAGGAATTTTCGCAATCATAGGAGGGCAACTCTTGCTCTCTATTAGCGTTTCTAGCGGGGCTTACGAGATCTCCTCGCTCAAAAGCGAGATGCGGTCTAGCCAGCAGAGTCTTCAGATTGTGGGCGAGGAAATTGGCGCTCTGAATGCCCCCGACACTCTCGCCTCACTCGCGGCATCGATGGGAATGGTCGAGGACAACAACCCCGCCTACCTTCGGGTGTCGGATGGAATTGTTTTGGGGGAGGCGCTTCCTGCCGACCCATCTGAGCAGGCCGGAGTTGTGGGTGTCACGGCGGGCACCGAGGCCCCTGTGGTAGCACCGATTATTTCCGACGTGTCCGCAGCCCTCAGCGCGCAAGCGGTGGTCGAAATGAGTGCCGAGGATGCGCTGGCACAGGCCCTCAGTGTGGAGACGGAAACCCAGGAGGGATCTATCCAAACGGCCATGGTCGTCACCACCGCCCCCACCACATTTGGCGGCTCGATCCCCTCGCCCTCGACGCGCTAGGAGAGCAATGACCCATCAGCGCTTGACAAGCCGCCGGATGGCGATTGCCTTGCTGTTGGTGTTTGTGGTTGCTGCCTTATTTCTCACCCGACTTGTCGATGTGCAGGTTGTTCGTGCCAGCGAGCTCCAGGAACAGTCGGAGGCTATCCGAACGACGCAGGAGACGGTGTGGGCGTCTCGCGGGTCGATTGTGGATAGTTTTGGGAACGACTTAGCTGTCGACGTTGACCGCTACGACATCAGTGCGGATCCCAGCGTCGCCGGCGACTTCCGCCGTGACGGCGAAATAGTTTCTCTCGAAAGTGCGATGGCCGATATTGCTCAGCTCACCGGGGCAGTGGCCGAAGAGCTAATCTATGCCGTCCGGCAAGACCCAGACTCGCGGTTCACGTATCTCGTGAAGGGCGTGAGTCCCGAAACCCGTTTAGCGTTGCGTGAATTAGGGATTCCTTGGTTGCAAATCGATCTTGTTCGCGAGAGGACTTATCCTTTCGGGGCCGTTGCGGGAAACATCACCGGGATGCTGGGTACAGACCGGCCACTTGCAGGGGTGGAACTGGACTGGGATGACTGTTTGGCTGCCTACAACGGGGTGGCGACCTATCAGCGTGGTGCGGATGGCGTGCGGTTGCCCGGAACCACGACAACGGTGGAGGCGCCTGTCCACGGTGGCGACGTTGTGCTCACCCTGGATAGTGACCTCCAGTGGTACGCACTGCAGCAACTGGCCGATCATGGCAGTCGATTGGGTGCCGAGTCTGGCTCCGCAATGGTTGTCCGGGTGAACGACGGGCACATTTTGGCAGCCGCTGACTGGCCAACCTTTGACCCCAACGATTTTTCGCAAACACCCACCAGCAACACAGGGGCGCGGATTTTCAGCTCGCCGTATGAGCCTGGCTCGATTATGAAAGCGATCGGCGTCGCGATGCTGATTGATGCCGGTTACACCTATGCCGAGGATCGCATTGTGGCACCGGGCTTCTTTGAGGTCTATTCCGGTCGCTACATCAAGAACTATTCGGTGGCCCAGGACACCCAGCTCACCACCGCGGGCGTGCTGCAAACATCGTCGAATACCGGCATGTCTGTGCTTGCGGACCGGATGCCAGCGGCGACGGCAACGCGCTACTTTGAGAAATTTGGCTTCGGTGAGATCACAGCCGTTGATTTCCTCGGGGAATCCCAGGGTGTCGTCAATTCTGGTGATTCCTTGGACATTGTCACCCGCTACAACCAGTTCTTTGGCCAGGGAATTTCGGTCACTGCGGCTCAGATGGCTGGGTCGTATCAGGCGCTCGCCAATGATGGCGTTCGATTGCCTCTGCGACTGGTTGATGGGTGCCGGAGTATTGATGGTGAATGGGTCTCTGCTCCGTCCGCGGAACCGGTCACAGTGGTGTCGCCCACTGCCGCCCAGCAGGTGGTGCGCAGCCTTGAAACAATCGTGTCCCAGGGTCCGTTGCGCAACACTCTGAGCATCCCCGGCTACCGCGTTGCGGCCAAAACCGGCACGGCAGAAATCGCTGACGCCACCGGTTATGGCGATGACCGGGTTATCTCGCTCGCGGGCATGGCGCCAGCTGAGGACCCGGAATATGTCGTCCTGGTGAGCTTTACAAAACCCCAAACGTCTCGGGTCTCCTCAGCGGCGGCGCCGGCGTTTCATGACGTAATGTCCCACGTTCTCAAGCACTACCGCGTTGCGCCCTCCAGCGCGCCGGCGGTGCTGCCGCCGGTAACCTGGTAGCTCCGCATCGCCGGCGCGAAAGGGTGTCCAAGTGACTGACCAAGTTCTTCGACCTCGACACCACGCTGACCGCTTGCTTTCCGAGGTCGCGGAGCACATCAATGCGGAGAGATCTGGCTTGGACGTTCCGGTCCGGGGAGTAGCCCTTCACACTGCTTCGGTTAGGCCGGGCGACATCTTTGTCGCGCTGCAGGGCGCGCACCGCCATGGTGTGGAACTTTGGGAATCAGCACTCAGCGCAGGTGCCTCCGCCATTTTCACCGATCAACTCGGCGCTTCTGCTCTTGCGGGGGTCGAGCTTCCGGTCTTGGTTGCCGAGAACCCTCGTGACATCCTGGGAAGTCTGTCCGGTTTTGTCTACGGCACTGGTGGAACACACCCGCCTGTCTTCTCTGTGACGGGCACCAACGGCAAGACCTCGAGCGCCTATTTACTCGAGGCCATCATGCGGGCGCTTGGCTGGAAAACAGCATTGTCAACGACAGCCGAACGTCGGGTGGATGGGGTGGCATATCACTCCACACTGACTACCCCTGAGGCCCCGGATGTGCACGCGATGCTCGCTCTGGCAGCCGAGCAGGGGGTGGGTGGAGTGGCAATCGAGGTGAGCGCCCAAGCGCTGTCCAAGAACCGACTCGGTGGGGTTATGAGCGCGGTTGCGGGGTTTACCAACCTGAGCCACGACCACTTTGAAGACTTTGGTGGCATGGAGCGCTACCTTGACGCCAAAGCGGCTCTCTTTGAGCCGGATGCGGCTCGCAGTGCGGTGGTGTGTGTGGACGGTGAGTGGGGGCAAACTTTGGCCGCACGCGTTCAGATTCCGCTAACAACAGTTTCCTCGGAGGCTTCAGGTAAGGGGGAGTGGACCTACTCGGTGGAACCTTCGAGCCCGACGCTCACCCACTTTAGGATTACCTCTCCTGCGGGCGATGTACTGGAAACCCAGGCGCCGATCGTTGGAGCGCACATGGTGGCCAACGCCGCGTTGGCAATCGTGATGATCGTCCAGGGGGGCGTCGCTTTTTCTGAGCTCATCGCTGCCATTGGCCCTGGGACGGAGGGAATTCCGGTGGCGATACCGGGGCGGCTCGAGAGAGTTTCAGGTCCCAGCGGTCCGGCCGTGTTTCTTGATGCTGGCCGGAGCGAAGATGCCTACCGCCAGACTCTTACGGCAGTGAGAGACCTCACCCCCGGCACCGTGGTCATGGTGTGTGGAACCTCGGGCAACCGGGACGCCACGAAACGGCCCTTGATGGGTGCTGCAGCGGCGGAACTCGCGGACGTGGTGATCGTCACCGACGATGACCCGCGTCGGGAGGACCCCGGGGCCATTCGCGCGGGTCTACTGCAGGGAGCTCGCTCGATACCGGGCGCCACCGTGCATGAGGTTCCCGATCCCAACCAGGCGATACGCTTGGCGCTGTCGATGGTGACTGCCGGAGATAGCGTGGTGTGGTCGGGGCCTGGCTCCCAGAACTATCGGGACATCGGTGGAGAGAAAATTCCCTACTCCGCGACACGAGAAGCACAGGTCGCGCTGGCAGAAGCGGGATGGGCACCAGGGAAGGGAACACCATGACCCAGTGGGAAGGCCTGTCCTTACCGGTCTATGAGCTTTCGGGAGGCGCCACGCTCGTTGACGGTAGTGCGGTGGTCTCCGCGCGAGATGCGGTTGATGTCCTGAAGGATGTGCGAGGCCGATTGAGCCCTGACCAGCGCCACATCGTCGTGACCGGCGCAGTCAGCCTGGGTGGTGACTCTGATTACGACGATCTTGAGGCCTTTGGTGCCTTTATTGTTCGCATGAACATTGCGTTGTGTGTTGCTGTCGGCCCCGCAGCGCGCCCCATTTGGGCATCCGTGGGTCGCGAGGGCTCTTGGGATGGAGAGTCACAACACGTGGACACCCCCGAGCAGGTTTACGCTGTTGTATCGGAAGACATTCGACCCGGTGACGTGTTCGTGGTTCTGGGTGGTGACGGTGAGAATATGACTGTGGTGACATCGATGTTGAGGGAGTTCCGCGGGTGAGAATTCTCCTACTGGGCAGCGCTCTGTCACTCGCTTTTTCGCTCTTTTTGACACCATTGTTCATCCGGCTGTTCGCCAAAATCGGATGGGGTCAGTTCATTCGTCAAGACGGGCCGAAGACGCATTTCGTGAAGCGCGGGACACCCACAATGGGCGGGATCGTCATTCTGTCGGCCGTCCTGTTCGGCTACTTCACCTCCCACCTGATTGAAGGTGTGCCCCCCAGTTATTCGGCTGTTCTGGTGTTGGGGTTGATGGTAGGCCTGGGGTTCGTGGGTTTTTTGGACGACTACTCCAAGATTCGCCAACAGCAGTCCCTGGGGCTCAGCCCGCGGGGAAAAGTGATCGGTCAAATCGTTGTTGCCGTGTCATTCGCCGTGCTGGCGGTCTCCTTCCCCGATAGCGACGGGCAAACCCCCGCTGCCCCCGGAATTTCGTTGGTGCGCGGCGCCGACATTGTGTCGTTCACGCAATGGGGACAGACAGCTGTGCTGATTGGGTTTGCTATTTGGGCGACCTTGATCATTGTCGGTACGTCCAATGCCGTGAATCTCACGGATGGCCTTGACGGGTTAGCCAGCGGATCGACAATCCTGGTCTTTGTCGCCTACGTCATGATCACCTTCTGGCAGTTCAACCAATCCTGTTTCCGAGTCATCCCGGATCAGGAGAACTTTTACAAGTGTTACGAGGTCCGAGACTCTCTGGAACTCACGGCCGTGGCTGCCATGGCCAGCGCCAGCCTGATCGGGTTCCTGTGGTGGAACACATCGCCGGCAAAAATTTTCATGGGAGACACCGGCTCGCTGGGTCTTGGCGGGGGAGTAGCCGGGCTTGCGCTTTTTTCTCGGACAGAGGGCCTTTTGCCGCTGGTCGGCGGTCTTTTCGTCATCCTCACCGGTTCGGTGATCTTGCAGCGCCTGTATTTCAAAGCAACCAAGGGGAAGCGGATTTTCTACTCGTCCCCTCTCCACCATCACTATGAAATCAAGGGCTGGGCCGAAGTGACGATTGTGGTGCGTTTCTGGCTTGTCGCGGGACTGTTCGCCGCTGTCGGAGCGGGACTGTTTTATCTGGAGTGGCTGAGTAGTTGAGTTCTGATTTTCCCGACCTTTCGGGTTGGTCCAGCCCCTGGAGCGACTACCGTTTTGGAGTTTTTGGGGTGGGCGACACCGGTTTTGCGGTGATTGACACCCTCGTGGAGCTTGGCTCCAGCCCCTTGGCTTTGGCCGCGGAGATTAGCGAACAAGTCCTCCCCATTCTGGAGGTGTTAGCGGTACAACCCGTGATTTCCGCGGATCCTGGCGTACTGCAGAAGGAACTCCTGAAGTACGCACCGCACATTCTTGTGGTCTCGCCGGGTATCCCCGTCGATCACCCTGTGGTGGCAGCTGCCCGAGAGGCGGGGATATCCGTATGGTCCGATATTGATTTTGCCTGGCGGGTTCGCGATAAGCAAGAACACGTGTCGCCGTGGGTGTTAGTTTCTGGTGCCACGCACGGCCGGCGCGTTGCTGAGCTTGCGAGCCGGTTACTCACCGCTGCGCAGATTCCAGCGTTCGTGGTCGGTCACCACTCGTCCCCCCTCCTGGATGCCCTCCGGGACCCTCATGATTACGGGGCGCTACTGGTGGTGGCAACGGAAAATCAGGTAGAGAAACTGGCGCGGGGCGAGGGGCCTCGCTCACCGGTTGTTGCGGTGTGTGTCGACGATACATACCCCGTTGGTCATGGAGCCCTCTACGACGGAGTTTCTCTCGCCTGCGTGTACCGAAAAGGCGCCGGCAACACGATGGGCCTAGTGGAAGATGCCGACGTTATCGAGGGCGCTCGAGCCATCGGGGTGGGTTTCGACTCGCCGGACAAGAGTGACCTGGGGCTCGTTGAGGGAATCATCGTCGACAGGGCTTTTTTGGAGGATCGGGCCAACCATGCTCTCGAAGTATCCACGCTGGACGAGCTGGCCGAGGCAGGCTGGACCATTCCCGAAGACCTTCCCGTCGTGGTGGGTGCCGTTGCGGTGGCCAGGGCTTTCGATGTTCCCCCCGCCGTCATTGCCGGGGTTCTCACGCTGCCTTAGGGGCTGTGGGCTCGGCGTGGCATAGCCGCGTTCTCCCTTTCCTCAGAGGACACTGGAGGGACCTTTTGTGCGCGCTTTTCGCGCACTCAGCGAACCAGAGGGGGTGGAGCGGTTGTCTACCGGTGCTCCTCCTCGACCCACATCGCGATCTGGCGAGTCAGCATCGGTGGTGCGAGTCAAGCGGCTGTTTTCGCAGGATTCACCCCCCTACGTGGTTATGGTTGCGACAGTCCTCTTTTTGGTGATCTTTGGGCTTGTGATGGTCCTGTCGTCGTCGTTCGTGGATTCTGCCCTCGGCAACGATGGAAACTTTTTTGCCGTGTTCTTTCGCCAAGCCTCCTGGGTTCTTTTCGGGATACCCCTGATGTTGCTGCTCTCTCGTGTTCCTCCCATCACCATCCGGCGCTTTGCTCCCACCTTTTTTCTTGGCGCTCTGGTCCTTCAAGCACTGGTTTTCACTACTCTCGGCGTGACCTCGGGGGGAAACCGAAACTGGGTGAGTATTGCGGGCTTCCAGGGACAGCCCTCCGAGATACTCAAAGTCGCACTGATTGTCTGGATGGCAGCGATCCTCGCCGACCGTCTTGACCGCATCGGTGAATGGCAAACCTTCGGCCGGCCACTCGGCATCGGTGTGGTGATTGCTATCGGTGCGGTGATGGGCGGTGGAGACCTCGGTACCGCCGGTGTGATGGCTCTCGTGGTAGTCGGAGTCGTGTTTTTGGCAGGCATTCGCTGGCAACACCTGGGGGTTATCCTCACGGGGGTCGCCGCGTTGGCTGCAGCAGCGGCGCTTTTTGCTCCCTCGCGAGTTCGGCGAATCACCACCTGGTTTTCTGGCTGCACCGAAGAGGACTACCTCACGACTTGCTGGCAAACGGTGCACTCCACCTTTGCTCTCGGATCGGGCGGGCTATTCGGCGTTGGGTTAGGAAACTCGCGAGCAAAATGGTCGTGGTTACCGGAGGCAGAAACAGACTTTATCTTCGCGATAGTGGGGGAAGAGCTCGGGTTGCTCGGGACAACACTCGTCATCGTGGCGTTCATTGTTTTAGCAATCACAATGGCCCACCTTGTTCGCAAGAATGCTGATCCGTTCGCACGCCTGGTCACCGGCGGGGTGATGATTTGGCTGATTGGTCAGGCCCTCATCAACATCGCCGTGGTCCTGGAGCTACTGCCCGTACTGGGAATCCCGCTTCCCTTCCTGTCGGTTGGAGGCTCTGCGTTGTTAGCGTCCCTCGGAGCTATGGGAATCGTGATGGCCCTCAATCGTCAAGATGCTGAGTCGGTCGGGGATTATCTAGCCCGGGCGCGTCGAAAGAAATCATGACGAGAGTTGTTCTCGCCGGCGGGGGTACAGCCGGCCACGTGAATCCGCTCCTCGCCCTCGCGGAGGAGCTCCGGGACCAGCACGGTCTTGAAGCGTCTGACCTGGCTGTTATTGGCACGGCAGAGGGCCTGGAATCGACCCTGGTTCCCGCCGCCGGGCTGCCGCTCCACACCATTGCTCGCCTTCCCCTGCCGCGTAGGTTTTCCCTCCGAGCTTTAGCCTTTGGGCCTCGCTTTGTTGGGGCAGTACTCACCTCGTGGAAAATCCTCGGCCGCCATCGAGCGGATGTTGTGGCCGGCTTCGGTGGCTACGCAAGTGCCCCGGTGTACGTCGCCGCGTGGTTGCGGAGGATTCCCATCGTTATCCACGAAGCCAACGCTGTCGCGGGCTTTGCTAACCGGTTAGGGGCGCGTTTCACACCGCACGTATTGACCGCATTTCCAACACCCAGCCTGCCCCGTGCACGAGTGGTCGGGATGCCGATGGCACGCTCGATCACGCAGCCCGCGGAGAAGGTCACCGCTGGTGTCGCCCGCAGCCATTTTGGGTTGAGCCCCCGGAAAAAGACCTTGGTAGTGACCGGGGGATCTCAGGGTGCGCGCCACATTAACTCCACAATCGCTGCTCTGGTGCCGACTGTGCTTCAAGCGGGATGGCAGGTTCTTCACATTGTGGGCGCAAAAAATCCCGTGCCCGAAAGCATGCCGGCGGGTTACGTCGGCCTGCCCTACTGTGACCGGATGGACCTGGCGTTTGCAGCCGCAACAGCGGTTATCTCGCGGGCTGGTTCCGCGACCGTCTCAGAAATTCAGTTGCTCGGCATTCCGGCCATTTTTGTCCCCTATCCGGTCGGAAATGGCGAGCAAGAAAAAAATGCGGCCGACAGTTTCAGCGCCGGCGCTGCCGTGCTCGTCCGTGACGCGGACTTCACACCGGAAAATGTCGCGGTCACCGTCTGGCCCCTACTCCAGGATGATGCGGCGCTCAAGCGCATGAAGTCGCAGGCAGCGGGGCTTGGCCGCCGTGATGCTGCCTCACAGATGGCTCTCACAGTGATGGGGAACCTTCAGAAGGGACAAAAATGAAACCCGAATTAGGGCGAGAATTACCCGAAAGTATCGGGGGTATCCACTTCATTGGTATCGGTGGATCCGGTATGAGTGGAATCGCGAGAGTTTTTGCCGAGCGCGGACACACCGTGACAGGTTCGGACCGAAGCTTCTCGGAGGTCACCGATTCGCTCCGCAGTGCGGGGGTTGAGGTTTTCCTCGGACACGAGGCCTCCCACCTTGGCGACTGCGACACCGTCGTGTTTTCCAGTGCCGTCCGCGAGGAAAACCCGGAATACGGGGAGGCCTTGCGTCGCGGCCTCACGGTAATTCATCGGTCAGAAGCCCTTCGTTGGCTCCTTCGAGGCCTGTCACCGCTGGCTGTTGCTGGTTCTCACGGCAAAACCACCACCACGGCAATGCTGGCCACCGCACTGGAGCGAGCAGGCGTTGACGCTGGCTGCGTCAACGGAGGTGTGGTCAGTCAATGGGGTGTCTCCTCGCGGAGCGGCACTGACGAGCTGTTTGTCATCGAAGCTGACGAATCGGATCGATCTTTTGTGGGCTATCACCCAGCGCACGTTCTGATTACGAACATCGCACCGGATCATCTCGACTTTTATGGATCCCTCGACGCGATTTACGAGGCATTCGAAGAATTTGCGCGCACGGCCCAGAAAAGTATCGTGCTGTGCGCGGACGATGCCGGCACGAGGGAGTTGCGGGGCAGGCTTGGGGGCGCAGCTCCTGTCGTGACCTATGGCACCGCGCCAGACGCCGACGTGGTGATGACGGAGCTTTCACCAGGCCCCCGAGCGTCTTTTGTGGTGTCCGCCGGCGGTGAATCGACTCGCGTGACGCTCGCTGTTCCGGGCCGACTACCGGCTCTTAACGCGACAGGCGTCGTTGCCCTGCTCATGCAACTGGGGTTCTCGCTCACCGAGGCTGGCGACGCGGCTTCCGGTTTCGAGGGGGCTGACCGACGCTTCCAGTACCACGGGACGCTCTCGGGCGTGAGTTTTTATGACGATCACGCCCACCACCCGACCGAAGTGGCCGCGGCTTTGGAGACGGCACGCGCGGTGGCTGGCGAGGGACACGTCATTACTCTTTTTCAGCCACATCTGTTCTCCCGCACGAAATACATGGCTGCCGAATTGGCAGAAGCTTTCGCCCGGGGGAGTGACCACACGATTTTCCTCGACATTTTTGGCTCGCGAGAAGACCCCATCGAGGGTGTGACGACAGCTCTGATTCTCGATCAGCTACCTGCTGCTGCCTCCTACGACTTTGAGCCCGACTGGGATAGGGCCTGCGCGCTAGCGGTGGAACGTGCTCAACCAGGGGATTTGGTCCTCACCATGTCGACTGGGGATTTGTACCAAATTGTGCCCCAGCTGCTGGAGGCAAAGCGCGCGTGGGATGGCGCAAAGGATGGATAGGCCCGAGGGGTTTTCGTCTACCACGTCGGGGCGGGCGAAAAAGCCGGCTGCCCGGGCGCAGTCTGCCCTCAAGCAGGCGACGCAAGCTCGGGTGAAAGCAGAGCGGGACGAGCGCCGGCGGCTCACAGCCGCCACACGCCTGCGCCGTCGCCGCTGGGGAATATCTCTCGCGAGCGTGGGCGTATTGGCTTTGACGGTGGTTGTGCTGACTCTGTCTCCGGTGCTTTCTCTGAAAAAGGTTGTCGTGGAGGGTGCCGAGCGTTTGGAGAGCAGCGATATCGCCGGGGCTCTCGATCCTCTCTATGGTGAACCTCTCGCCCGCGTGAGCCCCGACGTTGTCGGCAACGCACTCGCGGGGATCACACTGATTCAGGCCTTTGACACCCGGATTGAACCGCCAGGAACCCTGGTGGTCACGATCCAAGAGCGAAAGCCCATCGGAGTCGTGGTGGCAGGCGGCGCTTACTCCGTGGTGGATGCTGCGGCGGTTGACCTGTGGGAGGAGCCCACTCGGCCGGCGAATCTGCCTCTGATTTTGGTGGCAGCAGACCAAGATTCGCCGAGCTTCACCGCGGTGTCCCTCGTGTTGTTGGCGTTGCCCGAGCAGCTTCTGGGTCAGGTGGAGGGCATCACCGCAACCACCAGGGATGACGTCCGCTTCACTATCCGCGGGGCTGCCCACGAAGTGGTGTGGGGAAGTTCTGATCGGGCTTCGGAGAAAGCACGAGTCCTTGCGGCTGCGCTTCGCGCCACCACCGACGAAGCCGCCCAAATTATCGACGTGACAACCCCGGAAAGCGTGGTCATTCGGGCTAAAGGGTGAGCAATCAGTGGTTGAACCTGGTTCCACGACACGCCCGCCCATTGCTCCGGCAAACAGGCCCAACCCCGTATCTTCATCGCCGATAAACGTGATAAAAACTCTTATCTTCAACTATAGGTTGAGGGTTTGTGAAAAGGAGCACCGGTGACCGGTCAAACAAACTACCTCGCTGTCATCAAAGTGGTGGGGGTTGGCGGTGGCGGGGTGAACGCCGTGAACCGCATGATTGAGCGAGGCTTGCAGGGCGTCGAATTTATTGCCATTAACACCGATGCACAAGCACTGCTGCTGAGCGACGCCGATGTGAAACTCGACGTGGGGCGCGA
The DNA here is from genome assembly GCA_937124545.1 of uncultured Microbacteriaceae bacterium. GTDB lineage: Bacteria > Actinomycetota > Actinomycetes > Actinomycetales > Microbacteriaceae > Pontimonas. The sequence goes on from CAKZKU010000155.1 coordinate 25,569, forward strand.
CCTCACTCGTGGTCTCGGCGCAGGTGCTGACCCCGAGGTGGGTCGTCGGGCCGCCGAGGATCACGAAGAGGAAATTGAACAAGCCATTGCCGGTGCTGACATGGTTTTTGTCACCGCGGGCGAGGGTGGGGGGACAGGCACCGGGGGTGCGCCGGTGGTTGCCAGGATCGCTAAGTCCATCGGTGCGCTGACCGTCGGCGTTGTGACCAAGCCTTTCTCCTTTGAAGGCAAGCGCAGAATGTCCCAAGCGGACGTGGGGGTCCACGCGCTCAAGGACGAGGTCGACACCCTGATTGTGGTGCCCAATGACCGTTTGCTAGAGGTATCGGACCGCAGCATCAGCATGCTGGAGGCCTTTGACACCGCCGACCGGGTCCTCCTGGCGGGAGTTCAAGGCATTACCGACCTGATCACCACGCCGGGGTTAATCAACCTGGACTTCGCCGATGTGAAGTCAGTGATGCAGGATGCAGGAACCGCCCTGATGGGGATTGGCTCCAGCCGTGGGGCGGATCGTGCGATCAAAGCCGCAGAACTAGCCGTAGCTTCGCCCTTGCTCGAATCGAGCATTGAGGGAGCACAAGGCGTCCTAATGTCCATTCAGGGCGGCTCAAACCTGGGGCTCTATGAAATTAATGACGCGGCCAAACTCGTCGAGGAATCCGTCCATCCCGACGCCAACGTGATTTTTGGTGCCGTGATCGATGATTCTCTGGGTGACGAAGTGAGAGTGACCGTCATCGCGGCAGGTTTTGATGAAAGCCAACAACGTCCCGCCCCTGCAGTAGTGCCTCAGGAGCAGCCAGTCGATTCCGCCGGGCCGGTGGCCGAGGAATCGTGGCTCCTTCCGGGTGAGGAAAATCCGGCGGCGAGCGAGGCTCCCTCGCTGCCGGTTGCCGACGCGCGTGAGGATGACGAGCTCGACGTTCCCGAGTTCCTTCGGTAGCGGCGGTGGCGGAGAACCCCGCGGGTCGCTTTGCTGAGGTTCAGGCTCGCATCGCGGAGGCCGCTGAGTCTGCGGGTCGGGATCCGGCCGACATCACGACGATTGTGGTGACAAAGTTTCATCCCGCGTCATTGGTCCGCGAACTTGCGGGGGCCGGGGTAGAGCACGTGGGGGAAAATCGCCACCAGGAGGCCCAGGCAAAGCACGCTGAGCTTGTCGATGTGCCCCTAACGTGGCACTTTGTTGGCCAGCTGCAGTCGAATAAAGCCAAGGCCGTCGCCCAGTACTGCTCGGTCATTCATTCGCTTGATCGACCGTCACTTACTAAGGCGCTGGCGCAATCGGAACGAGCCCTGGACGTATTCCTGGAAATCAACCTCACGGATGTGCCCGGGAGAGGGGGAGTCGAGCCCGCGGAGCTGGCGAGCCTGGCCGAGGGTGTTCTCAATACCCCGAATCTTTCACTGCGGGGGGTGATGGCGGTTGCCCCAGTTGGGGAAGACCCCGGTGTGGCTTTTGATCGCGTGTTGAATTACCGCGACGATGTTCTTCGCCTTGCGCCGGGTGCCACCGACTTGTCGTTGGGCATGTCGGGGGACTTTGTGGAGGCCATTTCGCGCGGGGCGACACACCTGCGGATAGGAAGCGCAATTACCGGGAAAAGACCCGATCCGACCTACCCTTAAAGCACTACGAACGCCGAAGGGGCAAACATGTCGAATCCGTTACGCAAGACTCTCGAATTTCTGGGGCTTGCCGAAGAAACGCTCGAAGAGCAGGGCCAGCAGCCGCGCTCAGCAACAGCTGTTGCTTCCGCCCCTCCAGCCCAGCGTGCAACAGTGACTCCTCTGCGAAGAGGATCAAAACAAGGGGTGAGTGACGTGAATGAAATCCTGACGGTCCACCCGCAGAAGTATGACGACGCCAAGGCCATTGCCGAATCTTTCCGCGAGGGCGTGCCGGTCATCATCAACCTCACACAGATGAGCGAGGCAGAAGCACGTCGTTTGGTGGACTTCTCCAGCGGGCTCACGCAGGGGCTTCACGGCCACATTGAGCGTGTCACCCCCAAGGTGTTTCTCTTGTCCCCCTCCCACGTCCTCGTGAGTGGCGACGGAGACGGTGTCGAGTCTGAGCTCGACGCCGCACTTCTGGACTAACACAAGCCTTCCCTCAGCCACTAGAGCGATACTAGGAGCGCTATGTCATTTATCGCTGTAATTCTCTATTTCGCGCTCGGGCTGTTCTTGCTGGCGCTGTGGGTCCGTTTCATCTTCGATTGGGTCCAGGTCCTCCAGCGGGGTTTCCGCCCCAAGGGCCCCGTTCTCGTCGTCGCCGAGGCTGCCTACTCTGTGACTGATCGGCCTCTTCGCGCAGTCCGGAAGGTAATCCCCACGATTCGATTTGGCGGCGCGGGAATAGATCTTGGGTGGAGCGTGTTGATGTTTGGCACCTTCATTGCCTGGTCGTTTGTGGGAAGTTTGCGCTAGTTCTTCCCCTTCGCCCATAAAGAGGTACTCTGGAAAAGGTTGTTCGGCACTTTTGAACGCTAAGCCCCGATAACACAAAGGTAAAGATTCATGGCTCTCACTCCTGAAGACATCGTCAACAAGCGTTTTCAGTCCACAAAATTCCGCGAAGGTTACGACCAGGACGAGGTTGATGACTTTCTGGACGAAGTCGTCGCCGAGATGCGGCGCGTCGTCGCCGAGAATGAGGAGCTGAGCCAAAAGCTATCGGCAGCCGATGGCCGCCTCTCGGAATTGCAGCGAGGTGGCCCAGCCCCCAGCGTTGCGTCACCTCCTGTTGCCACCACTGATAATGCGGTTGATACGGAGAACGCCAACAACCTGCTTCAGCTTGCACGACGTCTCCACGAGGAGCATGTTCGCGAAGGCATCCAAAAGCGCGATGAGCTTATAGCTGAGGGCCACGCACAGGCCGCTCGTATTGTCGCGGAGGCCGAGATTGAGCACCAGGCGACGGTCTTGAAACTGGAAAAGGAGCGCGCCACCATGAGCGCGAGCGTGGAAGAGCTTCGAGCGTTCGAGCGCGAATACCGTCAGAGTTTGAAAAACTTCATCAAGGGGCAGGTCAACGCTCTCGACGCCTCATTGGACGTTGACGCAAGCCCGGCGGCGGCTCCCACCAGCGACTCCCCGAACTCGCTTTAGCACGCCGCTCTCCTCGTGCCCGAGACACGGACCATCGCGGTCCCAGAGGGGTTATCGGGTGAACGACTCGATGTCGTTCTCTCCCGCGTCTTTGGCTTCTCTCGAGCGTTTGCCCAAACAGTCATCGAGCAGGGTGGCGCCGTTGTCGACGGTAAGCCTGGCGCTAAGAGTGACCGAGCCACTCCCGGCGCCGTCCTCCATGTGACGTTCGAACCCAAACGCGCTCCGACTATTGAGCCCATCGTTGTGGACTCGATGGCGATTCTTTACGATGACGACGACGTGGTGATTGTTGATAAGCCGCCGGGCCTCGCGGCACACCCGGCTCCCAGTTGGGACGGCCCCTCCGTTTTGGGTGCCCTCGCCGGAGCGGGCTATCGGATATCCACCTCGGGCCCACCGGAACGGCAGGGCATTGTGCATCGCCTGGACGTGGGGACCTCAGGAGTCATGGCGGTTGCTAAATCAGAGATCGCCTACAGCAAGCTCAAGCGGGCCTTTAAAGCTCGCGAGGTGCACAAGACCTATCTGGCCCTTGTCCAAGGCCATCCCGACCCTTCTGTGGGCACGATTGATGCGCCTATCGGGCGCCACCCCAGCTCGTCTTGGCGCTTTGCGGTGGTCGCTGGGGGGCGAGACTCCATCACTCATTACGAGACGCTTGAAGCTTTCAGCGCTGCCTCCCTGCTAAAGGTCACTCTCGAAACGGGCCGCACACATCAAATCCGGGTCCACATGTCTGCGCAAAAACATCCCATTGTGGGCGACACCGTATACGGTGCTGACCCGACCATTGCCGAGCGACTGGGTGCCTCACGGCAATGGCTTCATGCCAGTGAACTCGAATTCACTCATCCCGTGAGCGGTGAGTTGGTGCAGGTTTCCTGCCCTATTCCTGAGGACCTTCAGGTGGGGCTTGAGCGACTTCGCTCTGCATAGCGGAGTGTCAGACACCACGCGCCTGGGGGCGGTTTACTCTAGGAAGCCCGCGCGCGAAAGAAGGTATCGGTGAGCTCGTCTAGCGACTCGTTTGCGCACCTTCACGTGCACACGGAGTACTCCATGCTGGATGGTGCCGCCAGGATCTCGAATCTGGTCGATGAAGTGGCGCGTCAAGAAATGCCGGCAGTTGCCATGACTGACCACGGCGTGATGTTTGGTGCCTATGAGTTTTGGAAGCACGCTACAGCCGCGGGTGTGAACCCCGTCATCGGTGTTGAGGCGTACCTCACTCCTGGAACTCATCGCAGTGACAAGACACGTGTTCAGTGGGGTAATGGCGGTGAGGACGATGTTTCCGGGGCCGGTGCCTATACGCACGTGACGTTGCTGGCCGAAACCACCGAGGGGATGCACAACCTTTTCCGGATGTCTTCCAAAGCCTCACTGGAGGGGTACTACTTCAAGCCCCGAATGGATCGCGAGTTACTCCAGACCTACAGCAAGGGAGTTATTGCCACCACGGGATGCCCCAGTAGCGAGGTGCAGACCTATTTGCGTCTCGGTCAGTACGACAAAGCGCGTCAGGCGGCGGCTGAATTCCGGGATATTTTTGGCGCCGATAACTACTTTGTCGAAATCATGGATCACGGTCTGGGAATCGAGAAACGGGTTCTGCCGGATCTCATGAAGCTTTCACAGGACCTCGGCATTCCGCTGCTGGCGACCAATGACCTGCACTACACGACCGCTGGAGACGCCGAAGCGCACGCTGCCTTGCTGTGCGTGCAGTCAGGGTCCACGTTGGATGACCCGAAGCGGTTCAAGTTCGATTCCAACGAGTTTTATGTCAAGACCCCCGCCCAGATGAGGGCACTGTTTTCGGATTTCCCCGAGGCAGCCGATAACACGTTGCTCATCGCCCAGCGCGCGAATGTGACCTTTGACGAGTCGGCAAACTACATGCCAATTTTCCCCGTGCCCGAGGGCGAGACCGAGGTGAGCTTCTTTGAGTCCGAGGTTCGCCGGGGGCTCACAGCCCGCTACCCCGGGGGTGTGCCGGACAAAGTGCGGGAGCAGGCCGAATACGAGATAGGTGTTATTTCCCAGATGGGCTTTGCCAGCTACTTTCTGGTGGTGGCGGACTTCATCAACTGGGCAAAATCGCAAGGTATTCGTGTGGGTCCCGGGCGCGGATCGGGAGCAGGCTCCATGGCAGCTTTTGCCATGAGAATCACCGAGTTAGACCCGCTGGAGCACGGCCTCATCTTCGAGCGCTTCTTGAACCCTGATCGCGTGTCCATGCCCGACTTCGACGTGGACTTTGATGAGCGTCGTCGCAATGAAGTAATTCGCTATGTGACCGAGAAGTATGGCGACGATCGGGTCGCCCAAATCGTCACGTTTGGCACCATCAAAGCCAAGCAGGCGCTCAAGGATGCGGCTCGAGTCCTGGGACACCCCTTTGGGATGGGGGAGAAGCTGACGAAACTAATGCCCGCCGGGGTCATGGGCAAAGAAATGTCGCTGCAGGGCATTATTGACTCATCGCACGAGCGTTACAAAGAAGCCGGGGATTTTCGGGCTCTTCTGGAAAGCGATTCCGAGGCTCTCACCGTCTTTGAGCGCGCTCAGGGGTTGGAGAACCTCAAGCGCCAGTGGGGTGTTCATGCCGCTGGCGTGATCATGTCCTCAGCGCCACTGATGGACACCATCCCGATCATGAAGCGCGACCAAGACGGCCAGATTGTGACCCAGTTCGACTTCCCGAGCTCCGAGGCGCTGGGGCTCGTCAAGATGGACTTTTTGTCCCTTCGGAACTTGACCATCATTGACGATGCTCTAGACAACATCGAGCTTAACCGTGGACACCGGCCCGTCCTGGAAGACCTCACGCTGGACGACAGCGCGGCCTATGAATTGATGAGTCGTGGCGACACCCTGGGGGTTTTCCAACTCGATGGTGGTCCGATGCGGAGCCTGCTGCGCCTGCTCAAACCCGACTCCTTTGAGGATGTCTCTGCGGTTTTGGCGCTGTATCGACCAGGACCGATGGGCGCTGATTCCCACACGAACTATGCCTTGAGAAAAAACGGTCAGCAGGACATCACCCCTCTGCACCCCGAACTGGCGGAAGCGCTCGAGGAAATTCTCGGGGGAACCTACGGGCTCATCGTGTACCAGGAACAAGTGATGGAGATCGCCCAGAAGCTTGCTGGCTACACGCTCGCACAAGCGGATCTGCTGCGGCGCGCGATGGGTAAAAAGAAAAAGGCCGAGCTAGACATTCAGTTTGAAGCGTTCCGCCAAGGGATGAGGAACAACGGGTTCTCCGACGCCTCGATTACCGCGCTGTGGGAGGTTTTGGTGCCCTTCTCGGATTACGCGTTCAACAAAGCACACTCGGCGGCCTACGGCATGATTTCCTACTGGACGGCGTACCTAAAGGCCCATTTCCCGGCGGAGTACATGGCGGCACTGCTGACCAGCGTCAGTGACCAAAAAGATAAGTCTGCGGTCTACCTCAATGAGTGTCGCCGGATGGGCATCCAGGTGCTGCCCCCAGACGTCAACGAGTCCATCGCCACATTCAGCGCTGTGGGAGAGGACATTCGCTTTGGCCTTGCTGCTATCCGGAATGTTGGCGTCGGAGTGGTGGACTTAATCCGGTCGTCGAGAGAAGAGAAAGGCGCCTTCGTCTCGTTCCACGACTTTGTGAAAAAAGTACCCTCGAGCGTGTTGAACAAAAGGTGTGTGGAATCACTCATCAAGGGTGGCGCCTTCGACCAATTGGGTCACACCAGGCGAGCGCTCTTTGATATTCATGAAAACACGGTGGAGGCCGCGTCCAAAGATAAGCGTGCTGAAGAGCACGGGCACGTGGGCTTTGACTTTGACAGCTTGTTCGACGAGGGCGAGACCTCGCCCACATCGGTCGTTCCCGATCGGCCCGAGTGGCCGCGAAAAGAGCTGCTGTCGCTCGAGAGAGAAATGCTGGGGCTCTATGTCTCGGACCATCCGCTGGCGGGGTTGGAGCGCGCCATTGGCAAAGAAGCCGAGGTCTCGATTGCCGAACTCTTGCTACAAGACCGTGAAGACGGTGAAATCGTCACCATTGCCGGGCTCATTACGGGTGTTACTCACCGGGTTGCTCGCTCTAGCGGTAATCCTTACGCTCAGGTCACCATCGAGGATTTTGGCGGCGAGCTTTCCGTGATGTTCCTCGGAAAGACCTACAAGAACTATCAGGCAGACCTTGTGGAGGACAGCATTGTGGCGCTCCGCGGGCGGGTGTCCAACCGGGATGATGGTCTGGGATTACACGCCGTCGAGTTGACACCCCTGTCGGTGAGCGCATCGGATGATGATGAGCCTTTGCGTCTCACGGTGGCGGAGCACTTTGCCACCCAAGAGATTCTTACCGAGCTAGATGCTGCTCTCTCTCGCCATCCGGGCCAGTCCGTTGTGCACCTGCGGTTGGTGAAGTCTGGATTTGAGCGCGTTTTCGAGCTTCCGCGAAAGGTCGAGGTGTCTCTCGACTTGATGGGTGAAGTCAAAAGTGTGCTGGGGGCACACTGCCTCAGCGCCTAGAGCGAAGCGGTGGTGCTGTAGCCCTTCTGGTGGTAGGCGAGGGGGCTTTGGTCCGGCCCTAAACCTCCGCCGGTGATTCGCACGGCAACCATTCCAGCAAACTCAACCTCCACGCGCTCAACAACCTGTGCTTCTACCCAGGCGCTGACTCCCTTGAGAATGGGTAAACCGTGAGGCCCTGGGCTCCAGTGGTCGCCGACGAACCGTTCGCTGGCCTCTCCAGCCATAATTTGCGCCAGTTCAAGTGATTCGGTTCCCAGGAAATGCAGGGCTACCCGCGCGTCTTTCTTCAGCGCGCTCCAGGAGCTTGCTGTTTGAGACATGTTGAAGCTCGCCAGGGGAGGGGAGGCAGACAGTGAGGCGACCGACGTCGCGGTGAACCCGGTGGGAGAGCCGTCTGCTTTCAGGGCCGTCACCACACACAGACCGGCACTGTGCCGGCGAAAAGCCTCGAGGAAAATTTGGGATGGAGAGATCGGTTCAGTAGTGTTCACGCGCTCTACCCTAACGGCTCGCTCTCAGCCCTCACGTAAGGCCCGGCTACGATGGAAGGGACATGATTCGACTGACCGACCTTCGAGGTCTCAACATCACCCCGGGAAGTGTGGCCAGCTTCGTTCCCCGGGTTTCTCTGGGCAGTTCTGACGTTCACGAGGTCGTCGAAGAACTGTTGCACGCGGTCCGTCAGGGTGGGCTGTCCGCTCTCGTTGAGCAAGCGGCAAAGTTTGATGGCGTTGACAACCTTGACCCCCGCATCGGCAGCCGTGAGCTTTCCCAAGCGGCTTCGCAACTGGACAAAACCTTGAAGGCGGCCATCCAAGAATCGATCCGTCGGGTCCGCTTGGCCTCGGAAGATTCGCTCCCTGCGGGAGCAACAACGCAGTTCCACACCGGGGGGTCGGTGACCATGCGGCATGTGCCGGTCGAGCGCGCCGGGGTGTACGTTCCCGGCGGCAAAGCGGTCTATCCCTCGAGCGTGATCATGAACGTTGTCGCCGCCCAGGCAGCCGGGGTGAAGGAAATTGTGCTGGTCTCACCACCCCAAGCGGAGCATGGGGGTCGCATTCACCCCACAATTCTCGCGACCGCTGAGCTACTCGGGGTGTCGGAGGTTTTTGCCCTCGGAGGCGCAGGAGCGATAGCCGCGCTGGCGTGGGGTGTGCCGGAGTTGGACTTATCACCGGTGTCGGTCATTACTGGGCCGGGTAATCAATACGTGGCAGCTGCCAAGCGCGCGGTGCGGGGAGTGGTCAGTATCGATTCAGAGGCGGGACCCTCGGAGATTGCCATCATTGCCGATTCCACCGCGCACCCCGAGTTTGTGGCCGCCGACCTGGTGTCGCAGGCGGAGCACGATGAACTGGCCTCCGTTGTTCTCATCACTGATTCGTGGGAGCTCGCTGAGCGCGTCACGCTCTCGCTTGAGCGGCGAGCCGCGGAGGCAGAAAACAGCGACCGCGTCCAACGCGCACTCGAGGGGGAACAGTCGGCTCTCATGGTGTGTGACTCGCTAGAGCACTCGGTTTGGCTCTCAAACGCCATGGCTCCAGAGCACCTGCAGGTGATGGTGGAGGAGCCCGAAAAGCTCCTTCCTCGGCTAACCAATGCCGGAGCAATTTTTGTCGGGAATTACACGCCCGTGAGCGCGGGGGACTATGCCGCGGGCTCCAATCACGTTCTACCGACCCACGGCACAGCCGCGTTTAGCTCAGGCCTGTCGCCCATGACGTTCCTGAAGACACAGCAGATCGTTGATTACGACAAGGAGGCTCTGTCACACATCGCGACCCACGTCGAGAACTTTGCTCGTGCAGAAAACCTTCCCGCTCACGCCGAAGCCATTGCCGTGCGTTTTCGATCCGAAAACAGCGGGGAAGTAGGCTGATCCACGATGTATTGCCCCTTTTGCCGCCATCCCGATTCACGGGTGATTGATTCACGAACCAGTGACGACGGGTTATCCATTCGCCGCAGACGTCAGTGCCCCGAGTGCACCAGGCGGTTCTCGACTTTGGAAACCGCGAGCTTGAGCATTATCAAGCGCAGCGGTGTCACGGAACCTTTTAGCCGGGAGAAGATTGCCGCCGGGGTGAAGAAGGCGTGCCAGGGCCGTCCGGTCACTGACCAGGACCTCGCACAACTAGCTCAGCGTGTGGAAGAAATTATTCGCCAAACGGGCGCATCGCAGGTTGATGCCAACGAAATTGGCCTTGCCATTTTGGAGCCCCTGCGCGAGTTGGATGAGGTCGCATACCTTCGGTTTGCCTCGGTCTATCAAGCGTTTGAGAGCTTGGAGGATTTTGAAGACGCCATCGGTTCGCTTCGTGACACCCCCGCTGCTGAGGCATAGATGTATAGCCTTCTGTTCGCCGTTTTCAAGCGACTCGACCCTGAGCTCACCCACCACTGGGGCATGCTGGTAATCCAGCTCGCCGGCCTGCCCGTGATCCGAAAGTTCTTGCGCAGACGCTACGCTCCCGATCCCTCTTTAGCGGTGCGAGCGCTCGGACACGATTTCGGTTCCCCGGTGGGTCTTGCCGCCGGCTTTGATAAAAACGCCGTCGCCGTTCGGGGTTTTTATGCCCTCGGGTTTGATCATGTCGAGGTCGGCACGGTGACGGCCTTGGCGCAACCGGGGAACCCGAAGCCCCGTTTGTTTAGGCTCCCGACAGATCACGCGTTGATAAACCGCATGGGTTTCAACAACGACGGGGCAGAGGTTGTTGCCACACGTTTAGCGGCGCTGCGCCATTGGGGCGGTGAACTGCCCATCATTGGGGTGAATATCGGCAAAAGTCGCGCTACGGATATTGCCGGAGCCACGGCCGACTACGTGACGAGCGCGACCCTTCTTGCTCCTCACGCCGATTATCTCGTGGTGAACGTGTCCTCGCCCAACACCCCGGGATTGCGCGGCCTGCAGGAGGTTTCGTCGCTGAAACCACTATTGAAAGCGGTTCAGGCCGCGGCCGCGGGAACGCCCTTGTTGGTGAAGATCTCTCCCGACCTGGATGACCAGGCGGTCACTGACATTGCCCAGGTGGTCACCGATCTTGATCTGGCCGGGATTATTGCCACAAACACGACGATCCTGCGCGACAACTTGGCGACCCCTGCTGCTGTGGTGGCGGGAATAGGGGAGGGCGGGCTGTCCGGCGCCCCGGTATCCGAGGCTTCCGTGCGCGTGCTTGCCCTGCTGCGACAAACACTTGCCCGGGATAAAGCTGTGATTAGTGTCGGCGGAGTCTTTACCGGGCAAGAAGTAAAGCAACGATTGGACGCTGGAGCGTCTCTTGTTCAGGCGTACACGGGGTTCGTGTATCGGGGCCCTCTCTTTGCCGCCCTGCTCACCAGGGAGCTTAGCGAGGCCCTTAGCGGGGCTTCTCCCCGCGCTTAACCTGGGCTTTGGGTAGACGCAGCCCCCTCATTTGGAGTGAGCGCATGGCTGCGTACCAGCGGACACCGTTTTCGACATTGTCCACTCCGTATTTCGCGCGCAGTCCTTTGCGCACCAGATAACCAGCAATAGTGGCGTCAATGATGGTCAAGGCAAAGAACAACCACAACACGATGATCGCGATGAACTGCGCCTGGATCGACGGGAGGAAGGTAGCGAGGATCACGGCAAACATGATGGGAATCAGGAACTCGCCAAAGCTCCAGCGCGAGTCGACATAGTCCCGAACCCATTTGCGTTGTGGGCCTTTATCGCGCACGGGAAGAAAACGCTCTTCGCCGGCAGCTAACCCCAACCGAGCGCGCTCGCGCTCCTTTGCTAGCCGAGCTCGGGCTTCTTTGCGATCGTTGCTGACGAGAGGACGGCGCCGTTGTGCTTCACGATCCCGTCGTCGCGGTGTTGGGCGTCCTTTACCCACCTCGGTTTCGCTGTGGGGCTCGGAAGAATCAGGTGTGCTCACGCGGGACCTCTCTGTTTGCTGGCTCCAGAGTACCGGGGATACCTGGGGTGGCTCCCACGGCGTGGATGCTCAGGTTCGACGCACCCGAGCGGTTTAGACTGTGCGCAGGAGGAACATCATGTCCGAAACGCTCTCAACCAGCCACAACGTTGTCCTGACGGACACGGCGGCTTCCAAAGTCAAAAACCTTCTCGAACAAGAGGGCCGCGACGATCTGCGCCTGCGCGTGGCGGTACAACCGGGCGGATGCTCAGGGCTGATCTATCAGCTGTTCTTCGACGAGCGATTGATGGAGGACGACCTCGTTCGAGACTTCGATGGGGTGGAGGTTGTGGTGGACAAAATGAGCTCCCCCTACATCGATGGTGCCTCCGTCGATTTTGAAGACACGATTCAGAAGCAGGGCTTCACAATCGATAACCCCAATGCACAGGGTTCCTGTGCGTGTGGAGACAGCTTTAGCTAGGAAATTCCCAGCTTTTCCGGCTGAGTCCAGCCGGGCCGATGTCCTAGACTAGGGACGAAGTTGCGGAGAAACGCGAAAGGGACGCAGTGCGCCAGAGATTCACCCGTGGATTAAAAGGGGCGTCTGTCCTTACCATCGTTGCCCTTTTCCTTGCAGGGTGCACGCAGCAGTCAATGTTGGGGTGGTTGCCAACCGAACGTGGGCTCACCAACCAGGTAGACCGCGTCATCGACCTGTGGGTCGTGTCGTGGGTTGTTCTTCTGGTGATTGGTGTCATTACCTGGCTTCTGATTATTTGGGCTGCCGTTGTTTACCGCCGCCGTAAAGGTCAAACCGGGATGCCGGCCCAGTTGCGGTACAACATGCCTATTGAGACTTTTTACACCGTCGTTCCGCTGATCCTGGTTCTCGGATTGTTTGCGTTCACCGCTCGCGATCAGATTGAAATCGAGAGCCCTCTGCCTGACCCGGACGTCTCAATTGAGGTGTACGGAAAGCGCTGGGCCTGGGACTTCAACTATCTGAACGAAAACGTGTACTACGCCGGTATTCAGGCGCAGGAGCTTCCGGGCGGCAGTATCGACAACGATGTTCTTCCCAAGCTTTATCTGCCGGTAGACCAAAAAGTCGAGATCAAAATCGAATCGCGCGATGTGATTCACTCCTTCTGGATCATTGACTTTCTCTACAAGAAAGACATGATTCCGGCGAGAACCAATTATTGGTACTTCATTCCGCAGGAAGAGGGAGTTTTCCGCGGCAAGTGCGCAGAGTTGTGTGGGGAATACCACTCACTGATGCTTTTCGAAGTACACGTTGTCTCGCAGGCCGAGTACGACCGCCAGATCTCGGCGCTCCAAGCGGCCGGCAACGTGGGCCGTCTTGGCCCCGAGCTCAATGTTCTCCAAAACTTGCCCGGTACGGCACCCGTTAGCGAAAGGGAAGAGTAAATGACCCAGACAGCTCCTCGCCCCACAGTCACTGAGGTTCCTCCGGGCCTCTCAAACCCCACCGTTGCCCGCAAGGGCAATGTTTTTGTGGACTGGTTGACTACCACTGACCACAAAAAGGTTGGTTACCTCTACCTCATAACCTCATTTGCCTACTTCCTCATCGGTGGCGTCATGGCGCTGGTCATTCGTGCACAGCTGTTTGCCCCCGGCCTCGAAGTTGTTGCCACGAAAGAGCAGTACAACCAGCTCTTCACGATGCACGGCACAATCATGCTTTTGATGTTCGCCACCCCGCTGTTTGCGGGCTTTGCGAACGTGCTGATGCCGCTCCAGATTGGTGCGCCCGATGTGGCGTTCCCGCGTCTCAACGCCCTGGCCTACTGGTTCTTCAGCTTCGGGTCTTTGATTGCGGTCGCGGGCTTCCTCACCCCGCAGGGAGCAGCATCGTTCGGTTGGTTTGCCTACACGCCACTTTCGAGCCAAACATTCTCGCCAGGCATCGGCGGGAATATGTGGGTTTTGGGCCTGGGGCTTAGTGGTTTTGGAACCATTCTGGGTGCCGTTAACTTCATCACCACCATCATCACAATGCGGGTGCCGGGTATGACGATGTGGCGCATGCCGATTTTCACCTGGAACACTCTGGTCACCTCGATCTTGGTGATTCTGGCTTTCCCGGTTCTCGCAGCTGCGATGCTCGCGCTTGGTGCGGACAGGATCTTCGGTTCGCACGTTTATGACGCCGCCAATGGTGGAGCGATTTTGTGGCAGCACCTGTTTTGGTTCTTTGGGCACCCCGAGGTCTACATCATTGCGCTGCCGTTCTTCGGCATCGTGTCCGAGATCTTCCCGGCGTTCAGCCGTAAGCCGGTGTTTGGTTACAAGACTCTGGTGTACGCGACAATCGCCATCGGCGCTTTGTCGATGACGGTGTGGGCTCACCACATGTACGTAACCGGGTCCGTCTTGTTGCCCTTCTTCGCGCTGATGACGATGTTGATTGCCGTGCCGACCGGAGTGAAGATATTCAACTGGATTGGCACAATGTGGCGAGGTTCTGTGACATTTGAGACGCCGCTGGTCTTCTCCCTCGGCTTCCTGATTTCCTTCGTCTTTGGTGGATTGACCGGCGTGATCCTCGCGTCGCCACCGCTTGACTTCCACGTGTCGGATTCCTACTTTGTGGTGGCGCACTTCCACTACGTGGTGTTTGGCACTGTCGTCTTCGCGATGTTCGCGGGCTTCTACTTCTGGTGGCCAAAATTCACCGGAAAGATGCTCAACGAGTCGCTGGGTCACATCCACTTTTGGATTCTCTTCATCGGCTTCCACATGACCTTCCTCATCCAGCACTGGCTTGGTGTGATGGGAATGCCGCGCCGTTATGCCACGTACCTCCCGGAGGACGGGTTCACCTGGATGAACCAGCTCTCCACCGTGGGGTCAATCTTCTTGGCGCTGTCGATGATTCCGTTCCTGCTGAACGTCTACTTGACCGCACGTAACGGCCAGAAGGTAACCGTCAATGACCCGTGGGGCTACGGACGCTCGCTCGAGTGGGCCACCAGTTGCCCCCCTCCGCGCCACAACTTCAGCTCGATTCCGCGTATTCGCTCCGAGTCACCCGCTTTTGACTTGAACCACCCGGAAATCGCGTTGCCGGCGGTTGAAGCTACAAAGACGCCGGCTCAGGCGGGAAAGTCCTAGCTCCATGAAGACCAATATTGTCCTTCTCGGTATCCTCACGGCATACTTCTTCGCGCTTACGGCGGTCTATACCGTGTGGTCCATTATTGACACGCAGCAAGTCGAGTGGATTGGCACCGTCGCTATTGGTTTGAGCGGCGTGCTGACAATTTTCATTGCCTTCTTCCTGCAGATTCAGTTGAAGAACCAGGGTGGAGACCTGCCGGAGGACGTCCTCGAGGCGAATGTGGACGATGGAGAACCGGAATTGGGCTTCTTTAGCCCCTGGAGCTGGTGGCCGGTGATTTTGGCAGCCGGCGCGGCAATCGCTTTCCTCGGGTTTGCCGTGGGCATCTGGGTCGCCTATTACGCGATTCCGTTCATCGTGATCGGGCTCGTCGGCTGGACTTATGAGTACTACCGGGGGTATTTTGCCCGCTAGCGCGCTCACAGTGCGCCCTGCGGTCGCGGCCGACGAATCCACTGTCGCCGAACTTGCGGCTCGGCTAGGAGCGCCAGGGGAGCCCTCTGCCGGTCTTTTCTCACAGGCGTTCCGCGATGTTTTGGCGGATTCGCCTCGCACTCTTGTCCATGTGGCGGAGAGTGACGGGAAAGTTGTGGGCTATGCGCTCACCACCGTGAACACACTCTTGTATACGCAGGGTGCTTCTGCACAGCTTCAAGAGATCGTGGTGGATGACACAGCGACCGCCTCTGGTGTGGGCACAGCTCTGGTGCGGGCCGTTGAGGCAGCCTGCCAGGAAGCAGGTGTCAGGCAGCTGACAGTCGCCTCCCGTCGCGCAGGAGGCTTCTATGACCGCCTCGGGTACACCCAGCAGGCCGAATACATGCGCAGGGTCTTTCCCGTTTCTTAGCCCCCATCGCGTCCGGGGGATTAGTATCCGGTCCTTTTTTCCCGCATGCCCCGAGCAATGTCCGAATAGCCGCTGGTTACCTCGGTGTTGGTGAAGCTCGTTAACGCGTAAGGACGACCCCCTCAGGGGCCGCCCTCACACGTACTTGCTGAGATTTAGTGTCGCTGCGATTCCAATTCGCGAGCATTGACGGGCTCGACCCGGTCTTCAAAGAACCACCGGGACATGCTGGCGCGCAGGCGCGTTCCCACCGTAATTTTGCCCTGATCGTTGGGGCGCACGGTGAGCGGCTGGTACTCCGTGTAATCGAGGAGCTTCCAACGCTCGTAGTCCGACAGCTGTTCGTGAACCTCGATGTACTCTCCACCGGGGAGGCGGACGATACGACCACTCTCGTAACCGTGCAGAGCAATCTCACGGTCTTTCCGTTGGAGGGCAAGACACGTGCGCTTGGTGATGATGTAGGCGGCAATGGGGGCCACGAAGAACAACACCTGGAGCGTCGTGATGACACCCTCAATACTCATTCCAAAGTGCGTGGCGATGAGGTCGGAGCTCGCTGCTGCCCACAGGACCGCGTAGAACGTCACACCAGCGGCGCCAATTCCCGTCCGGGTGGGGGCATTGCGGGGACGGTCAGCGATGTGGTGCTCGCGCTTGTCGCCGGTGACCCAAGCTTCGAAGAACGGGTACAGAGCGACTGCTACAAGCAGAGCGATCAGCACCACGGTCGGAACCAGGATGTTCATCGGCCAGGTGTAGCCGAAGGCGACGAACTCCCAACCGGGCGGAACCAACCTCAACGCACCATCAGCGAACCCGATATACCAGTCCGGTTGGGTTCCCGCAGAAACAGGGGAGGGGTCGTAGGGTCCGTAGTTCCAAATCGGGTTGATAGTGAAGAGCGAGGCAATCAACATGATGACACCGAAGACGAGGAAGAAGAAGCCTCCCGCCTTCGCCGCGAAGACGGGCATCACGGGGGAGCCCACCACGTTGTCGTTGGTTCGACCCGGGCCCGCAAACTGCGTGTGCTTGTTCACCACAAGAAGCACCATGTGGATGGCCAGCACTGCTATCAAAATTGCGGGCAACAACATGATGTGCAGCACATACAGGCGCTGGATCACATCTGTCCCGGGGAATTCGTCACCAAAGAAGAGGTAGGACATCCAGACCCCGACGACGGGGAAGGCTTTGATCATTCCGTCGATGATGCGCAATCCGTTTCCGGAGAGCAGGTCATCAGGAAGGCTGTAGCCCGTGAATCCCAGCGCCATGGCAAGGACGAAAAGCAGGAATCCGACGATCCAGTTGAGCTCGCGGGGCTTGCGGAACGCCCCGGTGAAGAATACGCGGAGCATGTGAAGGCCAATGGATGCCACAAAGAGCAACGCGGACCAGTGGTGTACCTGCCTCATCAGCAAGCCGCCTCGAACATCGAACGAGATGTCAAGCGCCGTGTGATACGCCACGGACATTTCGATGCCCTTCAGGGGCAAGTAGGAGCCTTCATACTCCACCTCGGTCATGGACGGGTCGTAGAAGAAGGTCAGGAAGGTTCCGGAGATCAAAATAACGACAAAGCTGTAGAGCGCCACTTCACCCAACATGAAGGACCAGTGGTCGGGGAAAATCTTTCGACCCAAAGATTTCACCGCGGTGGAGGCGCTGGTGCGCTCATCAACGTAGTTGGCTGCCCAACCCGTAAACCGCATTCCACGCCCGGGGGCTTGGGTGTTGTTATCCAGAGTGTTCGTCATTTCTCACGCTCCCAGAAACTTGGCCCCACCGGTTCGGTGAAGTCGCTTTGTGCTACTAGGTATCCTTCCGCATCAATGGTGATAGGAAGCTGTGGAAGCGGCCTTGCGGCGGGGCCGAAGATCACTTCACACTCGTTGGCGACATCAAATTCTGACTGGTGGCAGGGGCACAGCAGGTGGTGTGTTTGCTGCTCGTACAAAGCGACCGGACATCCCACGTGGGTGCAGATCTTCGAATACGCCACAATTCCTTGATAAGACCAGGATGCACGCTCCGGACGCTCGTTGAGCTCGTCTTCGGGAAGACGCATCAGCAGAACAGCTGCTTTCGCCTTCTCCTCCAGGCGGTGCTTCTCAAGCTCCATGAGGCCCTCGGGAACGACGTGGAACGCCGACCCGATGGTGACCTCCGATGCCTTGATGGGGATTCCTGAGGGGTCCTGAGCCAAACGCACACCCTCCGCCCAGAGGGTCTGCTTCATCAACTTCACCGGGTCTTTAGCCGGCGCTAGGTCACGGAACAAAACGACGGCGGGAACCGGGGTAGCAATCAAAGCGCCGAGCAGTGTGTTGCGCACCAGCGAGCGCCTGGTGAAGCCAGACTCCTTGTTGGCCTGAGAAAACATTTCCACCGCGGTTTGCCGGGTCTCCTCGTCGCCTCTGGTGGGGTGACGTTCTTCCACGAGCTCGTGTCCGTGCATCAGGGATTTCGCCCAATTCACGGCGCCAATACCCACGCCAAGAAGCCCGATAGCTGCTCCGAGCCCCACGAACATGTTGTTAAGGCGCACGGACTGCATGTCGCCCGGGATGATCGGGAACACCACATACGAAACAGCGGCAATGAGCGAACCGGCAATCGACAGTGTGAAGAACAGAGAAATGCGGCGCTCCGCTTTTTTCTCTTCCTTCGGGTCAAGATCCGTGATGCGCTGGTGTTCGGGCTCTAACCCGGGGTTCTGAACGGCGTTCGAGCGGAGGATAGCGGTGCCGGGATCGTTGTCTTCGGGCTGGTCGCTGGCGACAACGTCCGTGCTGGGAGGCTTCTGGGCCATCGTAATGAAGTCCTTTCGACCTAGTTCGAGCGGGCAGTGAGCCAGATGGCAACAGCGATCAATCCACCCAAGCCAATTAGCCAGATGAACAGACCCTCCGAAACGGGGCCCAAACTGCCCAGCGAGAAGCCTCCGACGGAGGGGTTCTCATCCATGTACTTGAGGTAGCTGATGACATCGTTCTTTTCCTCAGGGGAGAGGTTCATGTCGTTGAACACCGGCATGTTTTGGGGGCCGGTGACCATGGCGCCGTAAATGTTGATGGGCTGCAGGTCGCGCAGGTGGGGCGCATACTTGCCCTCGGTCAGAGCGCCACCCGCTCCCGCAACGTTGTGACACATCGCACAGTTGATGCGGAAAAGCTCGGCTCCGTTGGCCACATCGCCCTGGGCGTCGTAATACTGGGGGTCCGGGTAGCCCGGTCCCGGGGCCAGCGAGGCCACCCAGGCCGCCATTGCGTCGGTCTGTGGCTGGGTGAACTGAACAGGCTTCACCGCAGCCTGAGGACCTGAGGCCGCCATAGGCATGCGTCCAGTGCTCACCTGGAAGTCAACGGATAGCGCTCCAACACCGATTACTGACGGCCCTGCTTCGCTGCCTTCACCACTCATCCCGTGACAGCTCGCACAGTTGGCCATGAAGAGCTTCTCGCCCTCTTCGACCAGCGCTTCGGCGGCCAGGGGAGTGGTCTCGGCGTGGGCGATTCCTGCGCTGGTGGCCGCGTAGGCGCCTCCCGTGGCAAAAAGACCAATCACCAGCAACAACGCACCAAACAGAGGGTGGCGACGACCGGAACGACGAGCGGACTGAGTCATGGGTGTGTGCTTATCCTTTGCCTATTGGAGTACGTAGATGACGAGGAACAGACCAATCCACACCACGTCAACGAAGTGCCAGTAGTACGACACGACAATCGCACTGGTCGCCTCGCGGTGTGTAAATGTTTTGACGGCGTATGCACGGCCGATTACCAGCAAGAAAGCAATCAAACCGCCGGTTACGTGGAGCCCGTGGAAACCGGTAGTCAGGTAGAACGCTGAGCCGTAGGCATCAGAGGCGAGAGTGACGCCCTCGGAAACCAGAACGGCGTACTCGTATACCTGGCCGCCAATGAAAATGGCGCCCATGACGTAGGTCAGGAAGAACCACTCGATCATGCCCCACTGAGTCGGCTTCCAGCCCGTGGCGCGCGGTTGCAGCCTCTCCGCAGCAAAGACACCGAACTGGGCGGTCACAGACGAGAGAACCAAGATGGTGGTGTTGACGGCGGCGAAGGGGATATCCAGCAAACCGGTGTTGAACTCCCAGAGCTCAGGGGAGGTCGAGCGCAGCGTGAAGTAAATGGCGAAGAGCCCAGCGAAGAACATGACTTCGCTGCCGAGCCAGACAATCGTGCCGACCGCCACAGTGTTGGGGCGATTGACCGTGGGCACGGATAAACCTTGGGAAAGAGATGCGCTACTCACCCCTCTATTATGCCTGAAGCGCACCTGGGGCTTTGCTCCACGACATGCTGAGAATTCGCCCCATATCATGGTGACCATGTCGTCATCCTTCTCGTGGCCCAAGACCCTCACGTCGGTGATCGAGGGCCACGACCTCACCGTCGATGAAGCGCGTGAGGCGATGCTCGAGGTAATGGCCGGAACTACGACCGATGCCCAACTGGGAGCGTTTCTTGTCGCTCTGCGCGCCAAAGGTGAGACCGTTGACGAAATTGCGGGGTTCCGCGAAGCGGTGCTGGAGAACGCTGTCGGTCTAGACCTGCCTTCGCTGGTTCTTGACATTGTGGGAACCGGGGGAGACCCGTTCGGTGCGGTCGTGAATGTTTCCTCGATCGCTTCGATCGTGGCTTCTGCTGCCGGGGTTCCTGTCGTCAAGCATGGGAACAGGGCTGCTAGCTCAGCTTCGGGCGCCAGCGACGTCTTGACAGCGCTCGGAGTCAACCTCGAGGG
The DNA here is from genome assembly GCA_937124545.1 of uncultured Microbacteriaceae bacterium. Classification (GTDB taxonomy): domain Bacteria; phylum Actinomycetota; class Actinomycetes; order Actinomycetales; family Microbacteriaceae; genus Pontimonas. The sequence continues at coordinate 45,889 of CAKZKU010000155.1, forward strand.
GGACCCGTCAGCAGTCACACGCGTCTTTGAGGAGGTGGGACTCACTTTCGTGTTTGCGGCGCACTTTCACCCCGGATTCCGCCACGCAGCCGCCGCACGCAAGGAGCTCGGCATTCCCACGGTGTTCAATATTCTGGGCCCGCTGTGCAACCCAGCGAGGCCAGAAGCTTCGGCTGTGGGCGTGAGTGATGCCACACGCCTCCATCAGGTCGCGGGAGTCTTCCAAACCCGAGGAGCAACAGCACTCGTCTATCGGGGCGAGGATGGAATCGACAAGATGACGACCACTGGGGCCTCACTCGTGCTCGAAGTTTCGTCCGGTCAGATGCGCGAGCACACCGTCAACGCCCAGGATCTGGGTCTGGCGAAGGCAACTCCTCAGGACCTTTTGGGCACGGGTCCCGAACATAACGCCGAGCTGGCGCGCGCTGTGCTCGCCGGCGAGCAGGGACCGGTTCGAGACATTGTCGTGCTGAACGCAGCAGCGGGGATGGTGGCCTTCGACCTGGCACAAGATCCCTCGGAAGCGACGATGCCGTTGCGCGAACGTCTGCTGACAAAGATTGCACTCGCTGAGGCAACTCTGGATTCTGGTGCCGCCGCTGACAAGCTCGACGCCTGGTCCGCCGCAACCCACCGATCAGTCTGATCGGATCCGGAGCCATTGGGGCAGTGGGCCTAGCGAGACCAAACTGACATAATATAGATTATCGGATACTACAGAAGTCTTGTGCAGTCCCGAATGAGGGTGGGCAGGTACATAGGTTCATAAGGATCAGTTCCACCTTCAATGTCCTCAGCGCTGAACCAATTCCAACCGGTGACATCAACGTGTTCCTCCGCGGTCCAGAAAGTCGACACCGGAGTAAACCGTTGAGTCCTGGCGAAGAAGTATTCGGCATAGCCGCGGTTGTGATCGGCTTCATCCCATGCAACGGAGAACTCGTACGTCCACACGGGCTCTGGATCAATGTCCACTCGGTGGCCGGTTTCTTCAAAAAGCTCGCGCTGGGCGGCGGCAAAATGCGTTTCCCCAGGGTCAACACCGCCACCAGGCGTTATCCACCGAGAAAATCGTGACGTGTCGGGAGCCGCCGTGTTGAAAAGCAACACCGCACCGTCAGGATCCATGACCACAATGCGGCTGGTGAGACGCAGCCGGTCAGCGGCAACCACAGTGGATCACTTCACAAATGTTGAAGTATCGCCAACCAGGCGTGTGTTGTCCTCAGGGATATCCTCTACGCACGCCAGCGCAACCTCGGCGGCAAACTCTGCCACGTTATAAAGCTTCCCGACTTCTTCTTTGCGTTGGTCAATCACCCCCGGGTTCGCTCGGTTGAGCAGGGTTGCTGTCACGGTTCCCTCAATCATGTCTCCAGAAACGACGATGAAGCCGATTCCGCGGTCGTTCATATCCCCGATCATCCCGCGCAGCGCATCCTCGCCCGCTCTCTTCGAGAGGGCTACCGGGACGTACTCCTCCATGGTTTCTGCTTCGCGGATGAAGTGTGCCTGGTGGCTCGTCACGAATACCACCCGCGAGCCAGGTTCCATCATCGGGAGGACACTGGTCAAAATCCCTACCTGGGCGTCGCGATTGAGTTTCATCGCGTAGTCCTCGCCCATGTCGGCTTCCATACCGCCCGAGGCGTTCAGTACGAGAATGTCGAGCCCGCCCCATTCCTCGCGGATTCTCGTCACCATCCTCGCCACGTCCAAGGGATCCGTAAGGTCGGCACCCACCGCCATGGATTTGCGGCCGTTGGCCTCTAGCTGTGCGACGAGCTTCTCTGCTCGCTGCGCCTTGTTGCGGTAGTTAATCACCACATCGGCTCCCGCACCGGAAAGATACTCCGCTGTCTGGGCGCCGATTCCCCGGGAGGACCCCGTGATGAGTACCCGAGCGCCGGTCAGTTGATCCGAGGTAAGCGGTGATGTCATTCAAAAAGCCTACCCAGAACAATCCAAAGGGCTGTTTATACTTGCCGAAGCAACCAAAAAGGGGTGGGTGTGTCATTTTTGGAGGGTTCTCCCCCGCGTGTGATTGCCCACCGAGGCTTGGCCCTGGAAGCGGCAGAAAACACACCGAGTGCATTCCAGGCGGCCTTGGATGCTGGTGCGGACATTTTGGAAACAGACGTCCACCTCAGCAAAGACGGCCAGGTGATCATCGCGCATGACGCTGATTTGGCTCGGGTGGCGGGTCGCGAAGGATTTGTCGCTGATTTCACGGCTGCGGAGCTTGCCCGCATGGACCTGGGCTTTGGTGAAGGGTTCCCCACCCTGGCGGAGGTGCTCGAGCGTTTCCCACAAGCGCGTTTCAATATCGATCTGAAAACACCAGCGGTTATCGACGCATTTGTGGACACGGTGGTCAGCACCGACTCTCGCGAGCGTGTTCTGGTGGCCTCTTTTGACGAAGCCAGCCGAGCCAACGCCGCGGCACAGATTGGGAATGTCGCCTCCAGTGCAACCAGCTCCCATGTGCTCGCTGGGCGACTGATTAGTGCTTTCGGTCTCCCCCTGGGGTTGTGGAAGGTGCCGCCAGGAATTGTCGCCCTTCAGGTTCCTCCCACCTATGGCGGGCTCGCCCTCGTTACGCCCCAGCTCGTGGGCTTAGCGAAACGAAAAGGGCTTGAAGTGCACGTGTGGACTATTAATGAACCCCACCAGATGGAGCGTTTGTGGCGCTTAGGTGTCAGCGGGATCGTGACCGATCGGGCAGATCTGGCCGTTGAGGTGCGAGAGAGGTTGATCTAGGTCCGGGGAGCTGATTCTCTGCGCTGCACTCGACCACGGTGCGACACCATCGCCACGACCAGCCCGGACAGGGTGAAACCGATCACAAAGGTCTCGAGGTTTCTGCCAAGAGCTGTTGCTGGGGTGAGGGTGTTCGATAGCGGCACGTCCTGGATCATGTAACCCTCGGTGTAGACCGGCAACCGGTCCAATGTCTCACCCCGGGGATCCATGATCGCGCTTGTTCCCACAGTCGACACATTCACCACACTTCGCCCCGTTTCGATTGCGCGAAGACGGGCGATTGCGAGCTGCTGAACACTCTGGTCTGTTCTGCCAAAGTCTGCATTGTTCGTGGGGGCAAAAATGATGTCAGCCCCCTCCCCCATGATCGACCAGAGAATTTCGTCATCCACAATGTCAAAACAGATGGCGATCCCCGCCAGCGCGCCATCTACGGAAAACACAGTGTCTCGTTCTCCGAAGGAATAGTCCCGAGGAATCATGGAAAATAGGGCGGGGGCTAGCGGGTAGAAAAATTCGCGTTCCGGGAGGTACTCGGCAAAGGGAACCGGGTGAATCTTGTCGTACTGATCCCTGGCGACACCTCTGCCCGAGCGCTCATCCCATTCCCACAGCAGCATGCTGTTGTAAGACTCATCACCATCTTTCGTGATGGCGCCAACCACGAGAGGCGCACCCAGCTCGCGGGACACCTCCGAAACCACCGCTGCCGCGTCGGCGTATCTCAAAGGGTCGATATCCGAAGCGTTTTCTGGCCAGATAACGACGTCTACGTCTTCGTCATACAGTTCGCGGGTGACCGCATAGTGATCACGCAGGTTGTCCCCCCGGTTGTAGTCCGCGTACAGACCAGCATCCGCGTTGCCTTGGACTCCCAGGACACGCAGCGACCCTGTTTCCTGAATCGGCCAGGCGGGCCACACGAGAAGGGCGACAAGCCCGGCAGCGCTGACCGTAAGGGCAGAATCCGCACTGAGGCGGCGCTCGGTGAAAGCCGCAATCACCCCGGCAACCAACCAGAGGAGCAAAAAGCTGAAACCGCTGGTTCCTACCCAGGCAATCAATGGAGCTAACGGGCTTTCGGATTGGCTGTGCGCCATTCGGGCCCAGGCGAAACCTCCCCACGGGTAGACGCTGCTGATCGCCTCTCGCGTCGTCCAGGCGCCGGCGATGAGAGCAGGAACGAGCAGGAGCCTCCCCGGCAACGAAGTCCACTGCGCTGAGGAATAGCGCCAGACCAGCGATATGAGGCCCAGGCCTAGTGAGAAGAAAAATACTTGGGCCAGAACAAGCGCAACCCAAGGGATCAACCCTAGGTAGACCGTGAGCCACCAAATATGAATTCCGTAGAACGAGAAACTTCCGAGTGCTCCCACGAGCAGCGCTTGGGGGAAACTCACCCCTCTCACCGACAGGATCATCAGCCCTGCCCCGATGAGCGCTAGGGGCCACCAGTCACGATCCGGGAACCCAAGATCCATAACCCAGCCGGCGAGAACCGCCATGGGAAGTGCGAGGGCAAGCGGAACCCGGAAGCGGATGTCCCGTGGCGAGGGAAGCAGGCTAAGCGGCATAACCATTGGTTTAGGCCACACTGCTCATGGCGACAACACCGCGGAAGACTCGCGCTCGAGCATCGAGTGCGGCCTCGTGGATGGGGCCAACCCCCACAGTGATGATCTGGTCCAAAACATCGATGATTTGCTTGCACCAGCGCACAAAGTCCCCCGCCTGAACATCGTGGCCATCGAGAACGGATTCCAGCCGCCGCCCGGATGCCCAGCGATACACCGCAAGCGAGAGGTGCGCGGCAAGGTCGCTGGAGCCCGCCACCTGGTGCTCGGCTTCGATGCGCCGCAACTTCTCGTGCAGCGAGATTGTGGCCCGCAATGCGTTGGGGAATTCTCCGCCGGGCATGTCGTGCGGGTGCAGAGGGGCATCATCTCGGCGCGGCTCGTACACAACGGCAGCCACCATTGCCGCCAGGGAGGGCGCGTCGAGGTCATTCCACACCTGGCGCCTCAAACATTCGGCAACCAAGAGGTCACGCTCTCCATAGATCCGGCGCAGCGTTTCGCCATGAATCGTGGGTTCCGCCTCGTCACCCTCGCCGCGCAGGTAGCCGGCGTCGTGCAAAACCGCCATAACTCGTTCGAAAACGACCGGGATGGCGCCGGTGCGCTTGCGAATCTGTCGGCGGACTTTGTCGGTCTCCCTCTCGAGCTTCCACCAACGATTCGCCCACCGTGCGTGAGATTCGCGATCATCACACCGGTGGCACGGGTGTGTTTTCATCACCGTCCTCAGCTGCTCAAGCTCTTCCGCTCGGGCGTCTTGGTGTCGCCGACCGCGGGAGCGTTGCCCTCCTTCACGCTCTTTGTCACTCAATTCCCTCCGCAACGCCGCATAGTCCTCGAAGTCTCCAAGATGGCATTGAAAAGCCTTCTTGTAGCCCTCCAGAGATTCCTCGTTTTTTCGTACACTCCGGGCGAGTTCAACGACGTGTCGGTCGGCCTGAAATTGCGCGAACGATGATTCGAGGATGCTCCGGGTGCGCTCGACCCCGAACATGGCGATCAGGTTTACCGCCATGTTGTACGTCGGAGCAAAACTTGATTTCAACGGGTAGGAACGTCGGGAAGCCAGTGCGGCAACAGCCTCCGGGATAATTCCTGGCTGCCAAATCACCACAGAGTGACCTTCATGATCAATACCGCGCCGGCCGGCCCGGCCAGTGAGTTGGGTGTACTCCCCCGCCGTGATCGGCACCCGTGATTCCCCGTTGAACTTGTCGAGCTTCTCCAACACAACCGTTCGCGCCGGCATATTTATGCCAAGCGCCAGCGTCTCGGTAGCAAACACCACTTTCAGGAGTTTTCGTCGAAACAACTCCTCCACAACCTCTTTGAACATTGGCAACATGCCCGCGTGATGGGCCGCCACGCCGCGCAGCAGCCCATCCACCCACTCGTGGTAGCCCAACACGGCACGGTCGTCATCGTCGAGCCGGTCGCAACGCTCCTCCACCAAATCAAGGATGTCCTCGCGCTCGTGCTCTTCGGTGAGGCTGACCCCGCGCCGGAGCACTTGGTCAACCGCTTGGTCACAGCCTTTTCGGGAAAAGATGAAAAAAATCGCGGGGAGAAGGTGTTCATCGCCCAATTGCTCGACGACATCGGAGCGATAAACCTTGTGGCGTTTATCCTCGTAGCGTTGGTAACGCGGGGCACCGCGTCCACGGGTGCGGTGCCCACTCCCACGACCGAGCATCTGTGCGGTTTGCACCACTTCGGGGTTCACTGCGGTATCTCCGTTGGAAGAGGCAAAGAGCGGCAGGAACTTATGCGAGAACATCATGTGCTGGTGAAGCGGAACCGGTCGTTCTTCGCTCACGATGACATCGGTATGGCCGCGGACCGTGTGCAACCAATCTCCAAACTCTTCCGCGTTGGAGACCGTCGCGCTCAGCGAAATAACTTGGACACTGGAGGGTAAGTGGATGATGACTTCTTCCCAGACGGCGCCGCGGAAACGGTCCGCAAGGTAGTGCACTTCATCCATCACCACGTAGCTCAGGTTTTCCAAAAGCTCACTGTCGGCGTACAGCATGTTTCGTAGGACTTCTGTGGTCATGATGACCACCTGTGCTCGAGCATTGATGCTCGTGTCGCCGGTGAGCAGGCCGACCCGGTCTGCACCGTAGGTGTTGACAAGTTCCTGAAACTTTTGGTTTGACAGAGCCTTCATCGGCGTCGTGTAAAAAACTTTCACATCCGGCTGGGCCATCGCGACGTGAATGGCAAATTCGGCGACGATAGTTTTCCCAGCTCCTGTGGGTGCCGCAACCAGGACTCCCCGTCCGGCTTCGACCGATTCACAGGCTTGAATTTGGAAGGGGTCTAAGTCGAAAGCTTGAATCTCTCGGAACTTCGTAAGAAGGGGGTTTTTGGTTCGGGCTCGGGCGGTCTGATACCGCTCAGCCGGGGATACGTCGGTCACGACGTCGACGCAGGATTCTGTGCGGCCCAGGACCGAGCTTTAGCTGCGACGCGGCGATCGTGCAGCCAGGCAATCCCCGCGGCCACAAAGTACAGCCCGACCATGGGGATGGCGAGAATGATCATGGACACCACGTCGGCCGCGGGTGTAGCGAGAGCCGTGAAGAGCGCGATGATGACAATCGCCCACCGCCAACCCTTGATGATGGATTGTGCGCTGAGGACCCCGATGAAATTCAGTAGAACCAGGAATACGGGGAGGACAAAACCCACTCCGATCGCAAGGACAAATTTCAGCGAAAAGTCTAGATAAACCTTGGCGGTCAGCAGGGTCGCACTGTCTTCGGGCGCAAAGCTCGTGAGCAGTGTGACGACGTTGGGCATAATCCACCAGCCCATCGCCACCCCGGAAAAAAACAAAGGGATGGACGCTGCCAGAAAACCGAGTGCGTAACGCTTTTCTTGGCGCAGTAGGGCCGGGACAAAAAACGCCCACACCTGATAGAGCCAGATGGGGGCGGACATCACAATTCCCAACACCAGGGCGATGGCAATCTTGGTGTCGAAGGCCTCGGTGACCGAGGTGTAGTTGATTTCCGCGTTTCGGTTGCGCTCTTGGGCGATTTCCAGCACAGGGTTGCTCAACTGCGCCCACACGATATCGGCAAGAAACCAACCGCCGACGGCAGCTAACAGAATAGAAATACCGATAATGCCCAGACGCCGTCGAAGCTCAACGAGGTGCTGCCCGAGGGACATTCGCCCCTCCGGGGAGCGATGGCGACGCTCCGCCACAACTACTTCTTAGAAGATTCAGAACCTTCGGAGCTTGCGGGACTGTCCGACTCCCCTGAATCAGATCCGGGACGCACTTCGCTCTTGAAGATTTTGAGAGACTGCCCCAGGCTTTTCGCGAGGCCTGGCAACTTGGGTGCACCAAACAACAGCAAGACAACGACAATGAGGACGAGACCCGTCCAGCCGCCAAGATTTCCCGACACGGTATGCCCTTTCGTCGTGGTTTCCCCACTGTACCAGGGGGCCAGGCGTTTATTCCTGGTAGGCGGCCAGTGCTTTTTCCGCAAAACTGTGGACCGCACCAACCGCAGACGGTGGGCCCATCACCGTGACCAAGCCGGGGAAGCTCGCCACAAAGCGCGTCAGCGAACCGTAGTGAGCAAACGGCACCTCGAGAGTCATCGTGTCTTGCCCGGATGGTGCCCTAAAGCCCCGCGGCAAATAGTCGGCAATCAGCGGGAGAGCCTCGCTCGCACATTCCAGCGTCACGATCACGTCATCGGCACTTGGCTCAAAAAGATTCTCGGTGAAAGAGGTTGAAACGTCGTCATGGATTTCTTGCGCAGTGGGCCCCACAGTGACGTTGTCCATGTGATCCACGCGAAAGGTTCGCAGTGCCATCCGGGTATGGCAATAGGCGCGGACGTACCACAGGCTGTCTCTCGATTCGAGCCGGAGAGGATCAATCCGTCGCTCCGCGGACTCTCCACGCTTGTTGTGATACGTCATGGTCACCGACAGGGAACGGTCAATGGCCTCACCGAGTGCTTCCAGTCTTTTCTCCGCAGCGGCATTGACCACGCGGAGTCGATCGTTGGCGCCGGGAGCGCTTCCGGCTCGCAACTTGTCGGTCAGCTGCTGCACGTCGGTTCGGCCGGCGTAGGCGGGGTGAACCGCCAAATACTGCAATCCAGCAATGAGAGCGGACGCCTCTTTGGCGGAAAACTGGGGTTTGTGATCGAGCGCCACGGTGTTCCAGAAAGTGATTCGACCCTCAGACTCAAACAGGTCCCAATCGATGTCAAACAAATCCAGGTGCGAGTATGCACGGCTGTCCCCGGGAACACCGGCACAGGCGATGAGCTCCACAGCGCGCACAATGTCGGCCTCGGCGCGCTGAAAATGTGCGGCTGCTTCCGAGACCGACACCTCTGTTCGGTCGAGGACATAGGGGACCAGAGACAGCAACAACATCAGGTTGTCGCTGGCCGGCGTGAGTCCCTTAGCGGCCATGACGACCCACCAGTTCGGCCAGGTTGCAAGTGACTCTCTCGCGAAGCTCTGGCGGGCCGTTGACGACAACATCGTGGCCATACGAGGTGATTTCATCAGCAAAGATTGCCAAATCGGTGTAGTGAACCATCACTTGCGTGCCCTCCACGCTGCTGTCTGGGCGGGCGGCCAGAACGCTCCAAGCCTCCGAGTGGGGAGTGATGGTGAGATCTGCCCGCTGACGCGAATAGACGTCCTGGAGGGCTCCCACCGCCTCTTCGGTGACACGATCGGGCGCTGGCGTTACCTCTACGTTGGAGAAGGACACCGAGGAGACAATGCGACGCAAAAGAAATGTCTTTGCCTGGGAGCTGGCTGGTTCGTAGGCGTACACATGCCACCGACCCTCATGACTGACCAGCGCCCACGGTGAGACACTGCGTTTGGTCGCCTGGGACTCCCCCGGTTTCAGGTAACTAAAGCTAATCGCGCGCCCTTCGTCGATGGCGTCGCGAATTTTTTGAAGTGCGGGGTCCCGGGTAGAAATCACCGGCGCCGACACCATCAAGGATTCCGACACACTGACCCCAAAACTGGCGAGCTTCATTTGGGCCACTCGCGATTCCACCGAGAGGGTTCCCTCGCGCCAGAGTGCCGCCGAGAGGTTGAGGAGGGCAACGTCAGTCGGGGAAAACTCGACGCCGTCGGGTAAATCGTAGGAACCCTTCGGGATCCGATACGTGGTGAAACGGTTGTTCACATCCTCGGAGGCGGGGATGGATACTTCCAGGGGGATTCCCAGCTCCCGGAGCGCATCTTTATCCCGCTCGAAGCGACGGTTAAGCGAATCTTCGCTGGTTTCTGACCGATCGGAGTCCGCATAGCCGCGCACGCTGCCAAGGATTTGATCTTTGGTGAGCCCGTAGGAGCTCGACATCAGGGCAAGAATGAGATGAAAAAGCCGATCCTCGGGTTGAATCGACGGGCTTTTCTCGCTCACGTCGCCATCCTAGAGCGCGAGAGGGGCGAAACCGCTAGTTATTCACGCCCAGGATGTCGAGGACGTACACCAGCGTTGCTTCGCTGGGGACACCTGGCGGGGTTGATCCCTCGGGATAACCCAGGCTTGGCGGAATAGACACCAGCACCTGTGAGCCCACCGGGAGACCCACCAACGCTGTGGCAAGGCCGGGTATGACACCAACCCCGTCTGCAGCACTCGTGAGATCGGTGGCCACAAGTGACAGCGGCACACCCTGGTCAAACGAGGAAATGAAGACGCTGCGGGTTTCCCACACGAAGCCCGTCAGGTGGGCGGTGACAAAGCCGCCCTCGGCAATAGTTTCACCCTCGCCCTGTTTGAGCACGGAGACCCGCAATTCCTCCGGAATGGGAGCGTTGGGGAAGGTCAACCCGTGGTGACCACTCGGCGCCTGCGAGAGAGTGGGAAGCCCGGATTGTGGAAGCCTCGCATCACCGGTCGCGCTGCCCGGATACGTGTCGCGAACATCCACCACGACGGCGATGGTTGAATCGAGCTGCAGGTAATCATCCTCACCAATCGGTCCGAACACGTCGCCTACCGTGGACGTGACAACGACCGTGGCCCCCGGTTTTTGGCATTCGAGTACTTCGCCGAAGAACTCGGGAACAATACCCGCTACAGGTCGACGAACCGGGTTGCCCTCCTGATAGCTCGACGCCGTGAGGAAAGCCTCATCGGACCCAACAAAGACAGAAACATCAAAATCAACAAAACCGCCCGCTTGCGCTGGCTGACCGCTACCTTCGGTCAGAACCGTGAGTTGTCGACCGTCGGTGACTAAAGGTGTGGGGAAACTGACGTCCGGGACGCCGTTACCTTCGCCCGACACGGAGACGAGATTCGAAGTGGTTCCCGAGCTGAGCGGCAGTGCGCACTCTTCCCCGGCGTTAACAGCGGAGACCGCAACGATGCCTACTCCCCCGCCGACCAGCGCAACGGCTGAGGCGAGACCGAGAAGACGAGGCAGAGTGAAAAGAGGCATGTGCCAATTCTACGGGAGGTCGGTTGAGGAGGCTTTGCGAGACCGGTCTGCCCGAGCTTGCGCTTGCCGAACAGTTTGTCGGATCTTTTTGTCGCTGCCGTGACGCTGCCCGGTTGCCCCGGGAGTCCACTGTTCGATGTCCTCATCCGAGTACTCCGGCTTCGCTTGACGCCTCTTTGTTTCGGGCAACACGGCGCCGGGGGCAAGAAGCCTCGCGGTCATGACAAACCCGGTGTGGCCAATCATGCGGTGCTCGGGCCTGACCGCCAAGCCCTCCACGTGCCAGGGGCGAATGAGAACTTCCTCTGCCTGGGGCTCGGTATATCGACCGGACACCCGGAAGGCTTCCACAACCCGTGAGAGTTGGGTGACGGTAGCCACATAGACCGTCACAACTCCCCCGGGAATCAGTGCGTGGGACACGGCGTCAACACATTCCCACGGCGCCAACATGTCGAGGACCACCCGATCAACGCTGCCCGCTTCGCGCTCGAGAGCGCGCTGCTGAAAATCACCGATGAGGCACTCCCACCGAGCCGGTGATTCGCCCAAGAAGGTCGCCACATTGGCCGCGGCGATTTCGGCGAACTCTTCGCGCCGCTCGATGGAAATAAGCTGACCGCTCTCCCCGACCGCCCGCAACAGGGACAAGGTCAAGGAGCCAGAGCCGACACCCGCCTCCATCACGGTATGCCCGGGCGCCACGTCAGCGATGGCGACGATGTGGGCAGCGTCCTTCGGGTAAATGATCGCGGCACCGCGCGCCATGGAGAGGACAAAATCGCCGAGTAACGGGCGAAGTGCCAGGTAGGCCACTCCCGCATCGCTGGTGACAACGGAGCCCTCCGGGGATCCGATTAGGTCATCGTGGGCGATCACCCCTTTGTGCGTGTGAAACTGTCCCCCGGTTTCCAGAGTGATGGTGTGGAGCGTGCTTTTCGGGCCCCGAAGCTGGACGTGATCACCCTCGACGAAGTCACCTCGTGCCGGGTTCATGCTGCGCTCCGGTGTCGGCCAAAAGCTTCGCGAAGATCATTAAGGCCGGTTCCCGCCATTGATTCCCATTGTTCGTGGGTGGATCCCTGCGGAATTTCAACGTGGAGGGGAATTCCAATCGTGATGGAACCGGCCGAAAACGCGCTCGCTGCACCGTAACTCGAATCCTCGAACGACAGAGTGTCGGAGATATCGACTCCAATGGCAGCAGCCCCCGCTAAATAAGCTTCGGGGTCCGGTTTGGGTCGTTCCACGTCGTCGGCAGAAATGATTGCGCTAAAAACCTTCTGGCCCAGTTCGCGATCGAGTGCAGCCGAGACCGCTCGAGCATTAAGGCCGATTGACATCGTGACAAGAGCCATCGGCAGGCCGGCTTGGAGTATCTCCGCCATGAGCTCACGCGCGCCTGGGCGCCACGGGACAGACTCGGAAATCTGTTCGCGAACGCGTGCCGAAAGCTTGTCGATGATGACCTCGTGCTCGAGCTCAACACCCGCCGAGATCAGCAGACTTGCCGAGTTCCACAACCCCGAGCCCACGAGGGCATAGGCCTGCTGTTCTCCCCAGGTTCCCCCGAAGCTTTCCACCAGTTCTCGCTCGGCCCGCATCCAGTACGGCTCGGAATCGATGATGGTGCCATCCATGTCGAAAAGAACGCCGCGTAGCTGAGAGGAGGTCACGGGCGGTAAGTCTACTAGCGGGGTCGGGAAGAGTAGAGTGTGGCGAAAGAAACTGGAGGCTGCATGACGCGTGTTCCCCTCAGCGACCCCGGCGCACTGCTGATCGTTGCTTTCGAAGGATGGAACGACGCGGGAGACTCAGCCACCACCGCCGCTCAAATGGTGGTGGATCAGAACGGTCACCAACCGGTCTTGGACATCGATCCCGAAGAATTTTTTGACTTCCACATCGCCCGGCCTGAAGTGGAGCACGACTCCGATGGTTCGCGGTATCTGGTGTGGCCAACCGTCACGCTCTATGCGCCAAGCCACGGAGATGAGGAATCACCCCTGGTGTTGTTGGGGCATGAACCCTCGCGCCTGTGGAAATCCTTTGCCTCACAAATGGTGGATCACGCGCTAAGCCGCGGTGTTGAAGCGATTGTCTTCCTCGGCGCCATGCTCGCGGATGTCCCCCACTCGCGACCTGTCAAAGTGACCGCCACCAGCGATGACCCGCTGATTCGGGAGCACTTCGATATCGAAAAATCCAGCTACGAGGGCCCCGTGGGAGTGCTCACCGTGCTGTCGTTGGCCGCCCAGGAGGCCGGTATACCCGCGCTGCACCTGTGGGCGCATGTCCCTCACTACGTGCACACCTCTCCCTCACCCAAGGTCACTCTGGCGTTGCTGGAGGAGCTCGAGCAGCGCGTGGGCATCGTCACGGACCGCGAGGACCTCGAGGGTGAAGCGAGACGCTGGGAAGAGGGCATTGATGCGCTGGCTTCGGATGATGACGATATGAGCGCGTACATCGAAAGCCTCGAGAAAACGCGGGACGCTGCAGAAGCACCCGAAGCCAAAGGTGAGGCGATCGCCGAAGAATTTGAGAAGTACCTGCAAAGCAGACCCGACCGGCCAGGCTCTAACGAGAGCTAGCTACAGCGGGGAGAGCACTCCGGTGCCGAGCAGCACAAGGAGTAATGAACCCAGTGCCAGGCGGTATATGACAAACGGCAGGAAGCTTCGCGTGCTGATGTAGCGCATCAGCCACGCGATGACCGCCAAGCCCACCCCAAACGCGATGATGGTCGCCACCGCCGTCTCCACCAGGTTGAAGGGGCCCGCCTGGGCGCCCTCGCTCAAGGCTGTGGTGAGTTCGTACAGACCACTGCCCATAACTGCGGGAATGGCGAGCAAGAATGAGTAGCGCGTTGCTGAAACTCTGTCGTAGCCCAGGGTTCTTCCCATCGCAATGGTGGCGCCCGATCGGGATACACCGGGCACTAGGGCCAATGCCTGGGCAAACCCGTACAGCAACCCGTGGGGCAGGGTCAGCGCCGACAGTTCGCGGTATTTTTTGCCCCACAGGTCGGCTGCAGCCAGAATCAACCCGAACACGATCAACACCGTCGCCACGAGCCATAGCGAGCGAAACGTGCTGCGGATATATTCCTGCGCGGTGTAGCCAATTAGCACAATGGGAAGTGTCCCCACGATGATGAGCCAGCCCATCCTGGCGTCGCTTCGAGCGGAGGCTTCCGCGTTGGCCCACCAGGAGCGTCCCGCTAGCGAGCGGAACCAGGCCCCCAAAATGCGCCCAATATCTTTCGCAAAGTAGACGAGCACGGCGACTTCGGTACCAATCTGCGTGATTGCGGTGAACGTGGCACCGGGGTCAGTAGCACTGGGGAGAAACTCCCCCACAATGCGCACGTGGGCGCTCGAAGAAATCGGAAGAAATTCGGTCAGACCCTGAACGATTCCTAACAGCATCGCCTCGAGAAGACCCATGCCTCCACGCTAGTGGCACCAGCCCGATGGCAGGCAGACTTTAGTGGTAATGTCATCACTTGGCTCGCTCGTGAACTTAGACGGCGAACTGCGCGCGGATGGCGGAATTGGTAGACGCGCTAGCTTGAGGTGCTAGTGCCCGTATTAGGGCGTGGGGGTTCAAGTCCCCCTTCGCGCACAAAGGCAACACTGAGGTGTACGCCTCAAAAAACCCCCAGAAATTTGATTTCCGGGGGTTTTTTGTTTCGACGAGGTCTCTGAGCTCTCGCGCCGGAATCTCAGCAGGCACGAACGCTACAGTTACCCATCATGAAGACGTTGATGCCGGTAATTCTGCTGCTGGTGCCGGCGTTCGTGCTCTCAGGGTGCTCGCCCCAGGCTGTTGCCGAGCGGGTGTCTACGACCCAGGTCTGCGCGGAATCGGCGAATATTTTGCGAGAGATGCGGGAGATCGTGCTCTTGGCTGCGACAAATCCTGCGGGTGTGGCGACGTATGCAGAAAAGCTGGGCCAGTTAATCGATGAGTTTGACGCTCTCGATCCTCTCGAGCCGGGCCTCAAAGCTGCTCACACCAAAGTGTCAGCCTCGGTCAATGCGCTACTCGCCACTGTTGCTGACCCCAGTGCGTCGGCGCTTGCCGACGTGCCCACCCATATCGCTGATGCACAGATCGGACTTGTGGAGTTCGTGGACGCGTGCGCTGGATAACCGCAGATTGCCGGCCCAAATCGACGAGCAATTTCAATTCGTCAAAAATGTTCTCTGGGCTAGGGTTTAAATATGAGTACAAAAACCTTGAAGAATTTTGTCGGTGGAGCCTTCGTTGATTCCACCGGGGACCGCGCAATTCCTCTTGTAGACCCTGCGACCGAAGAGATATATGCAGAGGCGCCTGTCTCGAGCGATGCCGACGTCGATGGAGCCTACCGCGCGGCTTCCGACGCGTTTGAAGCGTGGGGTGATTCAACTCCTGGGGAGAGACAGTTAGCACTTTTTCGGATTGCTGACGAGATGGAGAAGCGTGCAGAGGAATTTGCTGACCTAGAGTCACAGGACACAGGCAAGCCTCGAGCATCGCTTGTTGATGATGAAATCATGGTTAGCGTTGACCAGATACGGTTTTTTGCTGGGGCGGCCCGAAACCTCGAAGGACGAGGCGCCGCCGAGTACATGAAAGATCACACGTCGTACGTCCGCCGGGAGCCAATTGGCGTGGTGGGTCAGGTTACGCCGTGGAACTACCCCCTCAACATGGCTGTCTGGAAGTTTGCTCCTGCTGTCGCGGCAGGTAATACAACTGTTCTCAAGCCATCTGATACGACACCGCAAAGCACCCTGCTCTTGGCGGAAATATGTGCACAATACCTCCCTTCCGGCGTAGTAAATGTCGTAACCGGTGACAGGTCAACCGGCGCCGCGATGATTGACCATGCTGTACCCCAACTTGTTTCGATCACAGGGTCCGTGAGGGCTGGGATGGAGGTTGCGAAAGCCGCGTCCTCCGATCTCAAACGTGTCCACCTGGAGCTTGGCGGGAAGGCCCCTGTCGTGGTTTTCGACGACGCGGACATTGCAAGTGCTGTCGAAGGAATCGCTACTGCGGGGTATTTCAACGCAGGTCAGGATTGCACCGCCGCTACTCGCGTGCTGGTACACAAGGACATCCACGATCAATTTGTTTCAGCACTGAGGGACTGGACGACAGACAACGTTAAGACCGGCATGCCGGCCGATGAATCGACCTTCTACGGCCCCGTTAACAGCGAGACTCAGATGAATCGTGTCCTTGAGGTGATGGCAAACCTGCCAAAACACGCTGACGTCGTACTCGGGGGCACTCGCCAAGGTGCGTCCGGATACTTCGTTTCCCCGACGATTATCACCGGACTGAAACAGACGGACCCAGCGATTCAGGAGGAAATCTTCGGCCCCGCAATTACTGTGCAGAGCTTCACAAGCGAGGCCGAGGCCATGGAGATGGCCAACGACGTGAAGTACGGGCTCGCTTCGAGTGTTTGGACTGCAGACCACGGGCGGGCCATGAGAACGTCAAAGGGGCTCGATTTTGGTGCAGTGTGGATCAATTGCCACATTCCGCTGGTTGCCGAGATGCCACATGGTGGCTTTAAGCACTCAGGCTATGGCAAAGACCTATCCCATTACGGCTTTGAGGATTACACACGCATCAAGCACGTGATGTCTTACATCGGCAGCTAGCTCCCCCGCCGTTGCAACCGGCCTGTTAATCCTCTTCATCCGAGCGGGCCAGCCGCTGAGAGACGTAGACGGGGATGAGTGAGAGCAGGATGACAACAGTTGCAACCACGTTGACAACACTGGCTTGATTAGGGCGTGCCATCTCTTTGAGGATCCACAAGGGGAGCGTATCGACGCCGGGGGGCGCCGTAAAGATTGTGACGTACACCTCATCGAAGCTCAGAGCGAAGGCAAGAATCGCACCGGCGATGAAGGAGGAGCGAAACTGGGGAAACGTTACGAGCCGGAATGTTTCCCACAGTCCAGCACCAAGATCCAAGGATGCTTCTTGAAGCGAAGGATTCATCCGCTTCATCCGAGCAAAAACATTGTTGAAAACCATCACGATGCAAAACGTCGCGTGCGAGACGATCAGCCCGAAGTAGCCGATATCGATGCCAATTGGACTAAGAAAGTTTGAGTAAGTGTTGGAGAACGCTACGCCCGTCACCACTCCAGGAAGGGCAATTGGCAATACCACTAATAAATTGACGGTACTTTTCCCAAAGAAGTCGTATCGATTGAGAGCAAAAGCGACCAGCGTTCCCAGTACAGCCGCAAAAACCATCGCGGCGGAAGCCACAATCACTGAATTCAGTAGAGCAAGCCTGATTGGTTCGTATGTAGCGGCGAATTCCCACCAATCAAATGAGAATTCGCGAATGGGCCATTCCGAGAGTTGTGCGCGATTGAAACTGTTAAGAACCACGACCACGAGCGGCAAGTACATAAAGATGATAATTCCCACAACAATCGCGAGCATTACGAAGCGAGTTGGCTTGGAAAACCTCAGCATGCTTTACATCCGTTCCAGTGATCCGGTGCGTCGTGCGACCATGAGGTACATCACGACGAAAGCAATAGGAACCATCGAAAACGCTGCCGCGACCGGGGGGTTTAGGTTGATATTTGCCGCAATAACACTTCCAATCATCTGAGTCGCGCCGCCTGTGAACCTGGCGGCCAGGTAGTCCCCCAGGCTCAATGAAAAGGTGAAGACCGAACCCGCGATAATTGCCGGCACGATCAAAGGCAAAACCACGCGAACAACAGTAGGAAAGCCTCTCGCGCCCAGATCCGCGGAGGCGTCGAAAAGATTCAGTGGTAGCTGCCGGATTGCTGTAAACACGGGCAAAGCCATGTAAGGAAACCAAAGATAAGTCAACGTAATGATCGCCACCCAGATGTTGAAACCGGGACTCGACACGCCAAGAGGGCCCAGCGCCCAGTTAATAAAGCCATTCTCAGTGAACACCAGACGCATTGCCAGAATCTTCACCAGGTACCCAGCCCAAAGCGGCAAGGTGATCGCAACCACCAGAAGATTGCGCATCATCGGGGAGGCCAACTTCGCCATGTAGATCCCGAGCGGGACAGCAAAGATTACGGACAATCCGGTAACCGCTAGCGCCATTCCGAGGGTCCTCAGTGACGTGGACAAGTAGGCGGGAACCGTGACGAGGCTGACGAAGTTCTCAAGGGTGAAGCCCGGGCTAACGCGCGAAGTGAAGGGGTTGACGACCCAGAAAGCTGTGATGAGTAAGAGGAAGAGCGAGACAATGTAGACCCCAATGAGCCACGTCATCGGCAAAGCTAAAAGGGCTCCGAGGCGGAACCGCTCACGTTGGTACAAAAACGTTGAGACACGTTTTTGCTGCAGAGGCAAGAGCGCTTTCTGCGCACGCTCCTCAACCGAGTCTGCGGTGGTTGTGTCGCTCATTGTTTCTTTCTTGGAAGGGAATGGCGGGGCCTTTCGGCCCCGCCATCGCAGTAATTTAGCCCTTAACAGTCAGCCACGCGTTAGTCCAGTCTTGAAAACTGGTGCAGCTGACGTCAGTGCGGCCATCGAGGCACTGCTCGATCGGTGTAGTCCATGCCCAAATACGGTCAAAGAACTCTTCGTCCTCTGCAGCGTATTCGTCACAATGGGCCTGTGCTTCCTCGCTCGATGCGCAGAACGCAGTGTTCGCCGGTGCCATACCAAAGTTCATGGCGATGGAGCCGTTTACCGACGGCTGGCTCGTGTAGTCCATCCAGGCGTAAGCGCAGTTCACATTTGGAGTCGACGAGCTCACTAACCAAGCGTCGTACCAACCGGTAGAGCCCTCTACAGGCAGTGTGGTCTTGATGCTGGGTGTGTCAGCAAACTTGCGCAAAACTTCCCACGAAGTTCCAACAACAGTGTTCCCGCCGACAAATGAAGTGATCTGAGCAACAGCGTCAGACCAGTACTCTCCGATGATTCCGTTCTGCTGCTTGAGAAGTTCAACGGCTGCCGCCAGCTGAGACTCGTCAAGAGCGTAGGGGTTTTCGATACCAAGCTCTGGTTCGTGGTACATCAAGTAAACCGCAGCATCAGCGATGTAAATCGGTGCATCATAAGCAGTTACTTTTCCGGCATAAGGGCTGTCAGACTCCCACACGACGTCCCAACTTTCCGGGGCCCCACCTGTGACATCTTCGTTGTACTGAAGCAGGTTGGCTCCTCGACCAATTGGCACGCCGTAGGGCATTCCGTTCACAGTGTCATAGAGTTGCCCCTTCATGCCTTCAGCAATGTCATCACCAAAGTTGGGAATAAGTTCCACGTTCAGCGGCTGGACATCTCCACCCACAATCAAACGGAGGGCAGCATCACCGGAAGCAGAAACGATGTCGTACTCACCTGAACGCATCAGGGTGACCATTTCATCCGACGTTCCTGCTGCGCGTGAGTTCACGACACAACCGGTATCGGTGGTGAATTGATCGGTCCAGGCTGGTTCCACAAAACCGGCCCAGTTCACAATGTTGAGTTCGCCTTCGAACTCACCAACGTTTTCGATCATCGGGACGTCGGGGACGTCAAGGGTTAGTTCACTCGTGCCGGAACAGGCACTGAGAATCAATGTCGACACCGCGAGGAGCGATACGACACCTACTTGTTTGGTTTTCATAGATTGCATCCTTTCGGCATGAGCCGCTATTTATTGGGAATTGCTGCAACATGGCTTTTTTGCCATCTAGCAACAACTTTGTCGCCCGGCGCGAAATCGACGAAGTCGGCGGGCAATTCTTGGTTTAGTCGTAGCGAAGTAAGACGCACTCCACCCTCCGACTCAACGACATACATTGTGCTGGAACCGATGTAGGAGACATCTTTCACGACAGCTGGGACACTCCGATGCGATTTGTCGTCGCTGGAGCCGGCCCCGGACAGCGTTACTCGTTCTGGACGGATATTGACAAGCTCACTGACACCAAAAAGCGCATAAGCTTTTTCGCCCTCCAAGAGATTGGAGCTCCCCAAGAAGCCTGCAACAAAGGCGGTATCTGGCGTTTCGTACACCTGTTGGGGTGTTCCCAGTTGTTCGATCTTGCCCATATTGAAGACGGCAATCCGGTCGCTCATGCGCATAGCTTCATCTTGGTCGTGAGTGACAAAAATGAACGTGATTCCCGATTGGCGTTGAATTCTCTTCAACTCAGACTGCATTTCCTCCCGAAGCTGCTTGTCCAGCGCTCCAAGCGGCTCATCCAGTAACAGCACTTTTGGCCTCATCACGAGAGCCCGAGCCAGTGCAATCCGTTGACGCTGACCACCAGATAGTTGGTGTGGCTTACGTTCAGCGAGGTGGGAAAGTTTGACGGATTCGATTGCCTCGGACGCTAATTGTGAGCGATCTGGTTTGGAGACTTTTTTTGCCCTCAAACCGTATTCGACGTTTTCTTGGATAGACATGTGCGGGAAAAGCGCGTAGTCCTGAAAAACGGTATTGACGGTTCGGTCAAACGGTGCAGAATCAGTGACGTCTTCTCCATCAATAGTGATGGATCCTGTGGTTGCAGTTTCAAAGCCAGCGATGAGCCTCAAAACAGTTGTTTTCCCTGAGCCTGACGGCCCCAACATGGAAAAAAACTCCCCCTGAGCTACATCTAAATTCAAGTTAGCAACGGCGTGTATATCGCCAAAAGATTTGTTTAGGTCTCTGAGGGAAACAAACCCCGACTCGTGTTCAGATGAAGAATTTTTTTTGCTCAACACAGAACGCTTTCTTGATCTCTCAGTCTCATGAATGTAGCTAATAGTAGCCCCAAGTTTGCGGAGTGCTTTTCTGGGCGGTTCTGTTTTGCTCTAACGCGCATCGCATAGTGTCCACTGTCAGTGGATGTTGACAGAATCGAACAGATGTTCGAATATGGTCTCATGTCCCCCGCTCTTAGCCTCGAAGGGGCCCCACCCCGGCGCCCCGATGTGCGTGCTTTGCAACAGCGCATTCACGCTATGGAATCGGTTAGTGCGGACCATCACGTTTTTCCTGTCGGGTTTGGCTTAGAAAATCTCTTCCCCGAAGGAGGGTTAAACAAGGGTTCTCTCTACCAGGTCGACCCCTCTGCCTCGCTTCTGTGGAGCTTGATTGCCCAAGCCACAACTGAGGGCACCTGGTGTGCTGTGGTGGGAATACCTGACGCTGGCCTTGCTGCTGCCGCTGAATTGGGTGTCAACGTTGACCGACTTGTTCTTGTCCCCTATCCAGACACACAGTGGCTTTCGGTAGTGGGCGCGCTTATTGATGTCGTCGGCATTGTGGCACTCGGCGCCGTGGCCGCACCCTCAGATCGCATGCTGTCGACTCTTACTGGCCGTTTGCGAGAACGTGACGCAACGCTATTGGTGCGCGAGGCCTGGCCTCGATGCGAATCCCGTATTGAAGTCCACCATCAGTGGACGGGGGTTGCAGAGGGCAGCGGCCTACTGAACGAACACGTGGTTCGCATCCAGGCCATCCCACGTCACGGTCATCCTGTGCGCCACGCACAGTTAATGATCGATGCCTGGGGTGCACACGACACAACACCGCAGGCCCCTGTTATTGATATTGCTACCCAAAGGCAGGTGGGTTAGCGATGCGACGTACCATCGTCCTGTGGTGCCCTGGATGGTCCCTGGTAAGCGCCTATGGCGATGACTCCCTCCCTGAAGCAACCCCGGGGATACCCATAGCAACCCTTCACAAAGGTGTGGTGGAGGAATGTTCCGCCGAAGCTGATCTAGCGGGTGTGCGGGTGGGCATGCGCCGCCGAGACGCCCATCTGATGTGTCCCACCCTAGTTTTGACGGCACGGGATCCGGAACGCGACCGTCACGCCTTTGATCGCGTTCTCGTGGATTTGGCTCAGTGCGTATCGGATCATTCTTTACTCGCTCCTGGGCTCGTCGCTTTTCATGCCCGGGGGTTGGAACGGTTTTATGGCAGCGAGGAAGCAGCTGCTCGAATGCTGATGGATGCTGTTGCCGCTAGCGAGCCCCTTGCCAGCACACGAGTGGGCATTGCGGATGACGTGTTTAGTGCGGTCATTGCTGCCCGCCACACCACTAGGGAGTATCCACTGCGCCGTGTGGAGCCAGAAGCATCAGAAGAGTTCCTGGCGGATATCCCCGTGGAGTTTTTGGAAGACGACGCCACTGTTTCTCTGCTCACGCGGTTAGGGATAACAACTCTTGGAGGGTTTGTTGCCCTGGGCCTTGACGCTATTCGTGACCGTTTGGGATCGCTGGGCGAGAGGTTGTATCGACTGGCTCGCGGCCTTGGAGACAACTTTTTGGAGATGTCAGGTGCCCCCCTTGACCCGGTAACCCGGATAGAGCTCCCGGACGCTGTGACCTCGGTGGACCAGGTGGGTTTTGCTGTGCGCAAGCCATTAGAGGACTACACGGCGACACTTCGTGCTGCCGGGGTGGTGTGCACGCACGTGAAAATCACGATTGTTTTTGATGACGGCACCACCCACGAGAGAGCTTGGCGTCACCCTCGCTACTTTGATACTCCCGACCTGGTGGACCGTGTGCGGTGGCAGTTAGAGCAGTGTTTTAGTGCTCAACAACAGGAAGGTTCGGAATACCCCCCTGCGGTGGCCTTTGTGGAGTGTGAAGCACTGTCCCCCGAAGACGTTTCCGACCACGAACCGGGGCTGTGGGGGCAAGGCCCCGATGCGAGGGTTCACCATGTTCTTTCTCGTGTTCAAAGCATGGTGGGCGCGCACGGTGTTGTGACCGCAAGTCCCCGTGTTGCCAGGGTGGCAGCGGAAACCCAGGTGTTGATTCCGTGGGGCGATACTGCGCCCCAGGCGGAGGCTCCTGGCCCACTGCCCGGGGCTTTGCCGAGCCCTCTGCCAGGAACAGTGTTTTCCAGCCCTCGCGAGGTGACACTACTCGGGGTGGATGGTGACCCTGTGGTGGTGGGCGATAGCGCCCAGCTTTCTAGCCCACCACACCTCATGGTTTCTGGAACAAGCAGTGTGACTGTCTCTTCCTGGGCGGGTCCCTGGCCGGTGTGGGAAAAATGGTGGGATCCCGCACAGAGCCGCTTTTTGCACCGCGTTCAACTGGTCGATGAGCGCGGCATGGGGTGGCTTGTGAGTGCACACGAACAATCCCAATGGGTTGTGGAAGCGCGGTATGACTAATGGGGTGGAGTAACCCCCCTATCCCCTGGTCAGAGCACGAAAAGCTTCTTCGCGATGCCTCCAGACCCGGTAGCGCGGTCCCGGAGGGCGCCGATGGCGGCGACTCCCCCGCATGGTCTGCCCACCGGCACCCTTATCGAGTGCCGGCAACGCATCATTCCCCCGAGGAAGGTGTGCCTTATGCAGAACTTCACGCACACAGCAGTTTTAGCTTTCTCGATGGTGTTTCTTCGCCAGAAAAGCTTGTCGAACGAGCCGCCGCTTTGGGCTTGGCAGGAATGGGTTTGAGCGACCACAACGGGTTTTATGGTGCCGTTCGGTTTGCAGAAGCAGCGGCAGCCCATCAGATGCCCACGGTGTTAGGGGCAGAGATAACGTTGGGCACCGCGCAGTCGCGTTCTGATGACCCTGACCCTCAGGGGACACACCTTTTAGCTCTTGCTCGAGGTGCTGAGGGCTACCACCGGCTCTCCAGCGCTCTCACCGATGCGCATCTGGCTACAGAAGATAAAGGCACCATGACCGCGGATCTTGATGAACTCGCGGATCGCGCGGGAGGCCACTGGGTGATCCTGACCGGGTGCCGTAAGGGTGCTGTGCGACAACCGCTGGCGGAGCATCGAATGCCCAGTGCGCTCGAGCAGGAACGCTCAGAGCGCGCACTGCTGGCGTTGGTGGATCGTTTCGGGCCAGACAACGTGGTCGTCGAACTTTTTGATCACCAGGCGCCTCTTGATAGCGCGCACAATAGCTTTCTTGCCACTCTCGCCAAGCGTCATCATTTACCCACGGTGGTGACGGGTTTGGTTCACTACGCCACGGCAGCGGAAGCCGATATGTCCCAGGCCATGGCTGCTGTTCGGGCGCGAACCAGCATGGATGCGCTGCATTCGTGGCTTCCCTCCTCCCCTGCGGGATATTTGCGCTCGGGTGCCGAACAGTTGCAACGGTTTCCCCACTACGCAGACGCGGTCACCCGCAGTGCCGACATGGCGAAGGAGTTAGCTTTTTCGCTCAAAAAGGTATCGCCCGGTTTGCCACGCTCCGTGTGCCCTGAAGGGCACACCCCCATGAGCTATTTGCGTCAGATCATCGATGAGGCGGTCCCCCGTCGCTACCCGAAGGCGACCCCTGCGGTCTGGGAACGTATTGAAAGGGAACTTGCCCTTATTGAAAGCAAAGACTTTGCCGGTTACTTTCTGATTGTTTACGACATTGTTCAATTCGCACGCTCTCGAGGAATTCTGTGTCAGGGTCGGGGTTCTGCTGCCAACTCTGCAATCTGCTTTTTGCTGGACATCACGGCGGTGGATTCTATTTATTACAACCTCCCTTTTGAGCGTTTTTTGTCTGCGCTGCGAGATGAAGAACCCGACATTGATGTTGACTTTGAATCCCGCCGCCGGGAAGAAGTCATTCAGTATGTGTTTGGTCGATACGGCAGGCTGCGGGCAGCTCAGGTTGCCACGGTGATCGAATACCGAGCTAAAAGCGCTGTGCGGGATATGGCACGAGCTCTGGGGTATTCACCGGGACAACAGGATTCCCTCTCGCGTCAGATTGAGCGCTCGTCTTCTCTTCGTGAGGCAGACGAAAACACGATTCCCGCACAGCTGAGCGCTCTGGCAGCGCGAAGCCTGAAAGCACCGCGTCACACCGGTATTCACTCGGGGGGAATGGTTCTCACCGATCGCCCCATTTCTGAAGTGGTGCCGATTGAGCGCGCCCGCATGAAGGATCGCACTGTTTTGCAGTGGGACAAGGATGATTGCGAATGGATGGGGTTGGTCAAGTTTGACCTTCTGGGACTGGGCATCCTCGAGGCCATCCGTGACACGTTCGATATGGCCACCACACACTTGGGGGAAACGTGGGAGCTTGCCACACTTCCTCGGGATGAAGCAGGTGTCTACGACATGCTGTGCCGCGCGGATTCCATTGGCGTCTTCCAGGTCGAATCCAGGGCGCAAATGGGTCTGTTGCCACGGTTACAACCGCGGCGCTTTTACGATCTGGCCATCCAAATTGCCATGATCCGACCGGGTCCCATCCAGGGGGGTGCCGTACATCCTTTTGTCCGCCGCAAGGCGGGCGTGGAGCCGGTGGAATACCCTCACCCCGCCTTGGAAGAGTGTTTGCAGCGCACGCTGGGTGTTCCCATTTTTCAGGAACAACTCATGCAAATTGCCATGACGGTGGGTGGCTGCACCGGTGAGGATGCGGATCTTTTGCGGCGCGCCATGGGCTCCAAGCGAGGCCTAGAGCGCATTGAGTCTCTGCGAGAAACACTGTTTACCGGTATGGCGGAAAGTGGCTTGGATGAGGACACCGCGAATCGGGTGTATCGAATGATTCAAGCTTTTGCCGCTTTTGGTTTTGCCGAAAGCCACTCTCTAGCTTTTGCCCTCCTGGTTTACGCCAGCGCATGGCAAAAACTCCACTATCCCGCCCTATTTTTGGCGGGACTGTTGCGCGCCCAACCTATGGGTTTTTACTCCGCAGCCTCCCTCGTTTCCGATGCGGAACGTCACGGTGTTGAGGTTCGAGCACCCTCTGTCCAACACTCCGATGTTGAGGCATCGGTTGAAGCGATCAGTGACCCCACGACCACTTCCGTAGCTTCGACAGGGCTGGATAGTTGCCTCATCTATGACCAACCCACACCCTCGAGCGTTTTTGATTCTGACGGGGTTGATCCCACCACCACGCATCGCCGAGATGGGCACCTCGCTACCCGTTTGGGGCTTGCCCGCGTGCGTGGCGTGGGGGTTGAGACCGCCGAGCGCATTGTTCGTGCCCGCGCCGAAGGAGGCGCGTTTGTCAACGCCAGTGATGTGGCACGGCGCGTCGGGCTAACCACGGCACAAACCGAAGCTCTCGCTAGTGCAGGAGCTTTTGAGGATTGCGGAATGAATAGACGAGAGGCGCTCTGGGCGGCGGGACACCTCGCAGCGGAACACCCGCAATACCTTCCCCACACCAGCACAGCTGTGGAGTTACCCCTCTTTGAAGAACTCTCTAATCAGGAACGCATGGCAACAGACCGTATGTTCACCGGCGTCTCTCCCGGAGATCATCCACTGCGGTATTTACGTTCTTCACTGAGCGCACGGGGAGTCGGCTCTGTTGCTGATATGACCGTCTTAGAGCCTGGTCGCCGAGTGTGGGTGGCGGGAATAGTCACTCACCGACAAAGACCTGCCACCGCAATGGGTGTCACGTTTATGAATCTGGAAGATGAAACAGGTCTCGTCAACGTGGTGTGCAGCGTGGGCTTGTGGAAACGACACCGTGTGATGTTGCGAGAAAGCGGTGCTCTGATTATTCGAGGATTACTCCAGCGCAGTCCCGAAAACGTGGTGTCGATTGTCGCCGACGGTGCGGAACGACTTGCACTCGGTGTCCCCGACACCGCACGAAACTTTCGTTAGCGAAGCGCCCAAAGAGCCACAGCGCTGGCCGCCGCCACATTGAGGGAATCCACCCCATGATTCATTGGTATCGCAACGACCGAATCTGCGCCCTCCACTGCTTCGGCGCTCAGTCCATCGCCCTCTGTTCCCAACACAATCGCTAAGCGATCATGGCCATCAGCAGCAAGCTGATCGAGCCCGCGCGCGCCTTGCTCCAGCGCTAGGGCAGCGACATGAAAACCCGCGTCTCGCAGCGGCTCACGCCAGTCAGCATAGGATTTTGCACGAGTCCATGGCACCTGCATCACGGTTCCCATACTGACCCTGACCGACCGTCGGTAAAGCGGGTCGGCGCACGATGGGGAAACGATCACAGCATCTGCCCCCAGGCCGGCAACAGACCGGAAAACTGCGCCCACATTTGTGTGATCCACGATGTCTTCCAGGACCACAACCCGGCGAGCGTTCGCGACCAAGCTGGAGACGCTCGCGAGCTCGGGACGAGCCATGCTGGCGAGAGTTCCACGATGGACGTGAAAGCCCGTGAGCTTCTCGAGAATGTCGGCAGAGCCCACATACACCGGGGTGTTAGCGAGGAGACCCTGATGATCGCCCTCCAGCTCGGCGAGCTGGGTCACCCACTGTTGTGTCGTGATGATGGATCGTGGGTGATGTCCAGCAGACAGCGCACGCCCGAGTACTTTGAGGGATTCAGCAATGTAGAGGCCCTCCGCGGGTTCGCGCTTGCTTCGCAACGCAACATCCGTGAGCCCGGTGTAATCATTCAGAGCAACATCGTCAAGGGTGTCCAAGGTGAGCCACTGCACAGGAAACCCCTCGGTGTCGGAAACATAATGGAAAAGAACCGGCGATACGCTCCAGAGTACGCGTTCACCAGAGGAGTACCTGCATGGCCGTTTTGGATCCCCCGGCTCCCGTGGTGGCGCCTGAGGTAGCCGAAGCGTCGTCCGTTCTTGGCGGGAAAAGCGTTGCCGTCCTCACCGGCGCGGGTCTCTCCACTGACTCCGGCATTCCCGACTATCGCGGAGAAGGCGCCCCTAAAGGGCATCCGATGTCGTTCTCTGAGTTCCTCGGGTCTCATTCACACCGTCAGCGTTACTGGTTGGGGTCCCACCTCGGGTGGTCGAAGTTCTCCCAGGCTGTCCCGAACCGGGGACACCTTGCCATTGCTCGCGGCGAGGACGTGGGTGTCTTTAGCGGTGTGGTCACCCAAAACGTCGATGCCCTCCACCACAAGGCAGGGTCGACCAGGGTGGTGGATCTTCACGGGCGCCTCGACCGGGTTCGGTGTATTCACTGCAACCAGGCGTATGCCCGAAGCTTTATCGCCGAGGTTTTGGAGAACGCTAACCCCTGGGTCAGGTCATTGGTGCTCACCGGGGCGACCAGGCCCGACGGTGATGTCGATGTCGAGCAGGTGTCCGACATGGTGGTGCCCTCCTGCCCCAACTGTGGTGGCGTGGTGAAACCCGAAGTGGTCTTTTTTGGAGAGTTTGTTCCGCCCACCGTGTTTGAGCAGGCGGCAGCAGTGATCGGTCGCTCCGACGCGCTCTTGGTCGCAGGCTCGTCGCTCGTTGTCAATACCGGTATGCGCCTTGTCGCTCTTGCCCACAAACAGAAGAAGCCCATTGTGGTGATCAATCGAGGCGATACCAAGGCTGACCGATTGGCATCGGTTAGGATTGAGGGAGGAGCTTCAGAATCCCTCGAACAGCTTGTTCAGCTTCTGAGCCGGTAATTTTTTTAGTCCGGGTGCTTGGCGCCCAAGGAGTGTTATGACCCGCTTTTTTCTTGTGCGCCACGGAGAAACCGAATGGAACCGTGTTCGCCGCATCCAGGGGGTCTCTGACATTCCTCTCAACGTCACCGGGCGCGCGCAAGCAGCGGCGCTCGGGAACATTCTCTCCCAGCACCGGTTTGATCTCATCGTCTCTTCGCCTCTGTCGCGAGCTATGGAAACAGCGACCATTGTCGCTCGGCGCCTGGGCATGCCGGCGCCCCTGTCCATTCCGGATTTGATCGAGCGCAACTACGGCGAAGCAGAGGGGTCAAATGGGCACGACCTTGACGTCCGTTATCCCAACGGCGCGGACATCCCCGGCCGCGAACCTCGCGAGGACGTAACCAAACGGGTCGTTCGCACCATGGCGGACTTGGCGGTGCGCCACCCCGAGGCGGACATCATCGTGGTCTGTCACGGAGCCGTAATTCGCTCAGTGGTGGATTATGCAGCGCCGGGCCTTCACAAAGAGCCCATCACCAATTGCTCGGTGCACAGTTTTTCCCACGTAGCAGGAACCCTGGAGCTTGTCGCCTTTGACGACCCCATGGAGGTTCAGTCGCATTCCCTCGCCGAGGAAGAATGGGTCGACCAGAACCCGGCAGAAGCTCGAGAGGAAGTGCCTAGCGCCCGTCTCTAGGGCGCACAGCACCCTTAGCCGGCCGTACACTGGGCTGGCCTAATCTTCACCTTCCAGGAGCCCCATGGACTTTGCACTTCCCTACTCTCGACGGGGACTCGAGCACGATGCTCAGTGGTATCGCCGAGCCGTGTTTTATGAGGTGATGGTCCGTGCCTTCTACGATTCCGACGGCGATGGCGTGGGTGATATCCCCGGCCTGATCAGCAAACTTGACTACCTGGAGTGGTTGGGCGTTGACGCATTGTGGCTTCCACCGTTTTACGCTTCACCGCTGAGGGACGGCGGCTACGACGTATCGGACTTCATGACGGTGTTGCCAGAGTTTGGCACTGTCGATGATTTCCAGGAGCTCGTCGCTCAGGCCCACGCGCGGAATATGCGCATTGTGATGGACTTGCCGCTAAACCACACCAGTGATCAACATCCGTGGTTCCAGCAGTCACGGTCTGACCCCGAAGGCCCGTACGGCGATTATTACGTGTGGTCGGACACCGATGAGATTCGCCAACAGATACGCATCATTTTCACCGACAGTGAAGAGTCGAACTGGGCATTTGATTCAGAGCGGCGCCAATTCTTCTTTCACCGGTTCTTTTCCCACCAGCCGGATCTGAATTACCACCACCCGGCAGTGCACGATGAAATGCGCGAAGTGGCTCGGTTCTGGCTGGCCATGGGTGTGGATGGATTTCGTCTGGACGCAATTCCCTATCTCTATGAATCGGACGAGGGAACGGGCGAGAGCGAACCAGAAACACACCAATTTTTGCGCGATTTCCGGCAGTTTCTTGACGAGGAATTTCCCGGTCGGGTTCTTATCGCCGAGGCCAACCAGTGGCCCAGCGAAGTCGCGGAGTATCTCGGAACTGATGACGCACCCGAGTGCCACATGGCTTTTGATTTTCCGATCATGCCGAGAATTTTTTATGCACTGCGTTCTCAACAGGCAGACAGCCTGCGCGAGGTTCTCTCCGAAACAACCGTCGTCCCGGATGGTGCCGCGTGGGGGGTTTTCCTCCGTAACCACGATGAGCTCACCTTGGAGATGGTGACGGAAGAGGAAAAGCAGGCCCTCTACGGCTGGTACGCCTACGACCCGAGAATGCGTGTGAACGTGGGTATTAGGCGTCGGCTTGCTCCCCTGCTGGATAACTCCCGGAGTGAACTTCAGCTCGCCCACGCCCTCCTCCTGTCACTTCCCGGAAGCCCGTTTCTCTACTACGGAGATGAAATTGGAATGGGTGACAACATTTGGCTCGAGGACAGGGATAGCTCGCGCACACCTATGCAATGGACCCCTGACCGGAACGCGGGCTTCTCTGTGGCCGATCCCGGCAAGTTGTATTTGCCGGTCGTTCAATCGTTGGCATATCACTTCAGCGCGTCCAACGTAGAAACCCAACTAGCCCAGGGAACCTCACTCCTCCACTGGATTCGCAACCTGGTGCACCTGAGGAAAGAGCACCCCGTATTTGGGGTGGGCTCCCTCACCGTCGTCGCAACGGATAACGCCTCAGTGTTGGCCTTCCTTCGTGACATGCCTGCGGAAGAGTGCAAACCCGGGGAAGTGCCCGAAACGCTGCTGTGCGTTTACTCCTTTGCCCACCAACCCGTGGCCGTGAATCTCGCACTCCCCGAATCATTCCGCGCGAATAAAGTCACCGAAATCACCGGTGGCGGCGCCTTCCCAGTGCCGTCTGAGCAGGGCCAGATGACGTTGACGCTCCCTCCTCAGGGTTTCTACTGGCTTTCCCTGGCAGGCATCAAGGCGTCAGTCGCGTGACTTAGGCTGGCTGTATGAGCCACTGGAGCGACACCTTGGCGGTCTTTGACACCGAGACCACAGGAATCGATACTCGCTTCTCGCGGATTGTGACTGCTTACATAGGTCTGCTCAACTCCGCCGGCGAGGTGACCGAGGCTGCCGAATGGTTGATCAATCCTGGAGTCGAAATCCCGGAGGCGGCGACAGCTATTCATGGAATCAGTACCGCCCATGCCCGGGACCACGGGCAGGAGCCATCCGGCGCCGTGGCGGCAATAGCCTCCACACTCGCGCGCTATTTCGAGCAGGGGATTCCGGTGGTGGCTTACAACGCCTCGTATGACTTCTCAATTCTTCATCACGAGATGGTGCGGTACGGGCAGGAGCCGCTCATGAACCCGGCACCGATTGTTGATCCCCTCGTGATTGATCGAGCGGTCGATCGGTACCGGCGAGGAAAGCGGACTCTACAGATGGCCACGGCGCACTACATGGTGGCCTTCGACGATGCTCACACCGCCGATGCGGATGCGGTCGCCGCTGGCCGCGTCGCGCAGGCGATCATTCGCACGCACGGCGAAGAGTTACCCGAGACGCCACTCGAACTTCACCAACAACAGATTGTGTGGTCAGCGGAGTGGGCCGAAAACTTCCAGGCGTTTCGCCGCGGACGCGGTGATGCAGGATTCACCGCGAGCGGTGAATGGCCCGTGCGGACCTAGTTACTGGCCGAAGTTCTTGAAACGCTGGTTGAACTTCTCCACGCGGCCAGCGGAGTCAAGAATGCGCTGCTTGCCGGTGTAAAAAGGGTGCGAGGCGCTGGAAATTTCGACGTCGATGACGGGGTACGTGTTGCCGTCTTCCCATTCCATAGTCTTGTCGCTCTTCGCGGTCGAGCGCGTGAGGAACGTCTCTCCCGAGGTGAGGTCGCGGAACACAATGGGTGCGTACTCGGGGTGAATGTCGGTTTTCATGGCAAATCCTTTGTCAAACTGGTGCCAGCGAATCAGAATCCTGGCGAAACTTAGACATTACCAGGAAAATCACAACGCCGTGGCGTGAAAGCGCCCGTTGTTCTGGGTTACGGAGAGAGGCCGTCCGAAAGCATCGGAGAGCACCGCACCGGTCAAGGTTTCTTCCAAGGGGCCCTTCGCCACAACGGCCCCGTCGGCTATCACCAACAAGTGGGTAAAGCCCGGCGGAATCTCTTCCACGTGATGAGTGACCATCACCATCGCCGGAGACGAGACCTCGCTCGCAAAATGATCCAGCATTTCGATCACGTCTTCCCGCGCACCCACATCGAGACTCCCGGCGGGTTCGTCGAGCAACAGAAGCTCGGGGTCGGTCATGACCGCCCTAGCTATTTGCACACGTTTACGCTCACCGTCGGACAGTGTCGCAATGCGGGCATCCGAGAGCGGGCCGAGATTCCACTCCTCAAGTACCCGCTTGGCGCGTCGTATGTCGATATCTTCGTATTCCTCGCGCCAACGCCCGGTCACTCCGTAGGCAGCGGTCAGGATGATGTTCAGGACTGTCTCGTTCGGTGGAATTCTCTTTGCCATGTCGCTAGAGGCGAACCCCACCCGTGGCCTCAATTCGAAAACGTCCGTGCTTCCGAGCTGCTCGTCTAACACGGTTACCGATCCGCTCGTCGGATGTGTGAAAGAAGCCAACAGGCTCAACAGCGTGGTTTTACCGGCTCCATTCGGCCCCACGACCACCCATCGCTCGGAGGCGTCGATAGACCAATCAATGTGAGAGAGGAGGGTTTTGCCTTCTTTGACGACACTGACATCGTCGAATGAGGCGATACGGGGCATGGTTCTCCCAGACTACTGCACGCCTCCCCCGGCCCTGAGGGCTTTCGACTACGCTGAAAACGTGGCCCAGACTAAAGCGTTTGGAATTGTGCTCGCCGGCGGCGAGGGTAAGCGTCTGATGCCGCTGACTGCCGACCGCGCGAAGCCGGCAGTTCCCTTCGCCGGCCACTACCGCCTCGTGGACTTTGCAATATCAAACCTGATTAATTCCAGTCTTCGGCAGGTGGTGGTCCTCACCCAGTACAAGTCCCACTCCCTGGACCGCCACGTATCCCAGATGTGGCGTCTGAGCGGGATGTTGAATGCCTACGTGGCCTCTGTTCCAGCACAGCAACGACTCGGGAAAAGGTGGTTTGCGGGCTCGGCGGACGCGATATTCCAAAGCCTCAATCTCATCGGCGACGAGAAGCCCGACATTGTTGTCGTTGTCGGCGCAGACCACGTGTATCGCATGGATTTCCAGCAAATGATCGATGCCCATCTTGAAAGTGGGGCCGGAGTCACTGTGGCCGGGATCCGTCAACCTCGCGAGCTATCAGACCAATTTGGGGTTATCACCACGACGCCTCGCGATCCCAGCCGAATAGCGGCGTTTACTGAGAAGCCGACAGATCCTGAAGGTCTCCCAGACTCGCCCGACGAAGTCCTCGCATCGATGGGCAACTACGTGTTCAGCACTGAGGCGCTGGTCGAGGCAGTCCGTGCGGATGCCAAGGACGTGGAATCCGATCACGATATGGGGGGCGACATTATTCCCGCCTTCGTTGAGCGTGGTGAGGCTTTTGTCTACGACCTCAATCAGAACACGATTCCAGGCGCACGGAAGATGGATCGCTTCTACTGGCGCGATGTGGGGACCATTGACGCTTTTTTCGACGCCCACCAGGACCTCATTTCGGTGGATCCAGCGTTCAATCTCTTCAACCAGGAATGGCCGATTTACTCGCAACAGTGGAATTCACCGCCGGCAAAGTTCGTTCAAGACCAGGATGGGAATCCCGGCTCTTTGTCCGAGTCAACGGTTTCGCTCGGCTGCTACGTCGTGGGGGCCTCTGTTTTCCGTAGCGTCCTCGGACCCTGGGTCAAGATTGATTCCGGGGCGGTAGTAGAGGATTCGATTTTGTTCGAACGTGTAGTCGTTGGGGCCGGAGCCAGGATCTCGCGTGCCATCTTGGACAAAAATGTTGTCCTCGAACCGGGGGCACATGTCGGGGTGGACGCCGAAGCAGACCGGGTGCGCGGATTTACCCAATCGGAGGGTGGCGTCACGGTCGTTGAGAAGGGCACTGTGGTTCGAGCGTGACCGCGGAAAGGAAGCTCATTGTCCTTGACGTCGATTCCACGCTGACCCAAGACGAAGGGATCGATCTCCTTGCACGCTACGTGTCTGACGAGGCGGCCAGAGAGGTCTCGAATATCACAGCCCTTGCGATGGCGGGAAAACTCGATTTCGCAGCATCGCTGACCGCTCGAGTCCAAGCGCTGGCCGGCCTATCGCTTGACGATGTCGTCTCCGCTACGGCGCATGTGCGCCTCAGTGTCGGCGCTGAGACCCTGGTGCACTCCGCGCAGGCCGCAGGGCACCTAGTGGCTGCCGTGTCGGGTGGTTTTCACGAGATGATTGATCCGCTCGCAGCTGCTTTAGGGCTCGATATGCACCGGGCCAATCGCCTCGAAGCGCGAGACGGCCTACTTACCGGGAAAATCAACGGCCCCATTATCGACGCGCAGGCTAAGAGGACCAGTCTTCGCGAATGGGCGGCGCAACATGACATTGCTCCCGCGAACACTGTGGCCGTGGGTGATGGCGGAAACGACGTGCTCATGTTGAGTGCAGCGGGCGTGGGTATCGCCTACATGGCTAAAGAAATCACTCGTGCAGCAGCCGACGTCATCATCGACACCCCCGACCTTTCACTCGTGCTCGACGAGATTGGTGTCCCCCGGGTTTAGTGCCCCATTCCCAAGCCGCCATCAACGGGTATGACGGCGCCGGAGATGTACGCGGCTTCGTCACCGGCGAGCCAGACGACCGCCGCAGCGACTTCATCCGGGGTGGCAAATCGGCCAGCGGGAATGGAACCTAGATACGCTTCGCGCTGCGCCTCGGGAAGAGCCTGCGTCATGTCGGTGTCGATAAACCCGGGAGCGACCACATTGGCGGTGATCCCTCGGCCGCCCAATTCACGGGTCAGGGAACGCGCCAGCCCCACCAGACCTGCCTTCGCTGCGGAATAGTTCACCTGGCCAGGAGAGCCATAGAGCCCAACAACGCTTGAAATAAGAATGACCCGGCCAAACTTTTGTTTCATCATCGATTTGATTCCGCGCTTCACCACACGGAAAACACCCGACAGGTTGGTGTTGATAACGTCCTCAAAATCATCATCGCTCATGCGGATGAGAAGCATGTCTCGGGTGATTCCAGCATTAGCGACGACGACCTCAATGGGCCCCAGAGCTGCTTCGACCTCAGCGATGGCGGTGTCTAGTGAGCCTCCGTCGGTGACGTCGGCCTTCACTGTTAGCGCGCCAGTGGGCCCCTCCCCCGAACGTGCTGTGACGGCAACCCGGTGCCCATCCGCGATAAATCGCTCGGCAATCGAAAAGCCAATTCCTCGGTTGCCGCCCGTGATCAGTACAGTGCGTGGAGTCGCCATGACCTCAAGCCTATTAGCAGGTCTGTGTCCTACGATGATGCCAATGACTCAACTGCAATCAGCTACGTCTTTGGGTGTCGCTCCTGAAGCGGAACGCCGTGGGCGGATGCTGAAATATTCGCTCGCAATGGGGATTCGGCTTGTCTGCATCGGAGCGTGCTTTTTGGTTTCCGGTTGGTGGCTACTGCTCCCGGCGCTCGGCGCAATTCTGTTGCCTTACTTTGCGGTGGTTCTCGCAAATTCTGTGGCACCCTCGCGCAGCAGAGGGCCGGAGCGTCCCGGTGCCGTTGTTGCTTCCTCAGTTCGGTGATTATCCCGGGAGCCTCAACACCGGCCCTCCGGTGCTCCCGAACTGCGTGCACCCAAGAGCCCGAGTGGGAAATCCGTTGGAGAAACCCGAAAATCCACGCGGCTGACAGAGTCAAAGTCTGGCTTTCGTGCGCAGAACACAGGGCATACTTCATCGGCTACCTCGAGCAACGAGGCTTTCCCGTGTCGGCTGTTCTCCACGAGGCTGGGGTTTAGCGTGCTGCGACAGTTTTTCAGCTCCCGATGGATCGGGTACCTAGCTCTGACCGTGGTGTTTTCCGTGGTGGCGTCATTTTTCGGGCTTTGGCAGTGGGATCGGCGCCAACAGGCTGTCGCCGCTATGGAGTTGGTGGAAGCCAATTGGGATGCGACACCGCTGAGTTTGACGGAATTTCGCTCCCGCAACCCTCAGGTAAGCCAGGCGCAGCAGTGGACACCCATATTGCTTGAGGGCCGATACGTTCCAGAAGACCAGCTTCTGGTCCGCACCCGCCCTCGTGCCGGAGTCGTCGGCTTCGAGGTCCTCGTCCCTTTTGAAGCAGGTGCTGAGACACTTCTCCTTTCTCGAGGCTGGGTGGCCACTGGCGAAAGCACCGATTTTCCCGACCTTGTTCCACCCCCGCCTCCGGGAGAGGTCACGGTTATGGGTCGGGTGAAAATGTGGGAGCCCATGTTGAGAGGGCGCGGAGCTCCAGAGGGTCAGGTCGCCAGTATCAACATCGAGGATGTGCAGGCTCAAGTTTCCTCTTCGTTGGCAGATGATCTTTACCTGGTTGTCGATAGCGAGACACCGAGACCTGCGGTCACCCCACTGGGGGCACAGCGGCCGGTGTTGGATGAGGGACCACACCTCAGTTACACGTTTCAGTGGTTCCTCTTCGCACTCATGGCCTTTGTTGGTTACGGCTGGCTCTTCAGACAAGAGTGGCGCGCAAACAGGGGGATAACTGCACATCGAGACAAGAAAATCACGGATGCCGAGGAAGAAGACGCGCTTTTGGAGCGCAGTATTTCTTAGGCGAGCGCGACGAGGTCAGCGTATTCGTCGCTCCAGTGGTCTTCGACGCCATCTGGCATGATGAGCACCCGCTCAGGGTTGAGAGCCAGTACGGCACCGTCATCGTGGCTGACCAAGATCACAGAGCCGGAATAGTGGGCCAGGGCATCGAGAATTTCCTCGCGAGACGCGGGATCCAGGTTGTTGGTGGGCTCGTCGAGTAGAAGCACGTTCGCCTGCGACACAACCAATGTTGCGAGCGAGAGTCGTGTCTTTTCACCTCCAGAGAGCACTCCGGCCGGTTTGAGAACGTCATCTCCGGTGAAGAGAAACGAACCCAGAACGGACCGAGCCTCCCGTTCCCCGATGGTGGGTGAGCACGCCAACATATTTTCCAACACCGTACGGTCGACGTCGAGGGTCTCATGCTCCTGCGCGTAATATCCGATGCGCAGACCATGGCCGGCTTCAATCACTCCGGTGTCCGGTTGATCCACTCCGGCAAGAATCCGAAGCAAAGTGGTTTTCCCTGCACCGTTGAGCCCCACGATGACCACTTTGGAACCACGATCTACGGCCAGATCGACTGCAGTAAAGATCTCGAGAGAACCGTAGCTCTTCGAAAGGTTGTGTCCGTAAAGGGGTGTTTTGCCGCAGGCGGCCGGCTCGGGAAACCGGAGTTTCGCCACCCGCTCGGTTCCGCGGACGTCCTCAAGGCTAGACATCATCTTCTCCGCTCGAGCCACCATTTGATGAGCTGCCGAGGCCTTGCTGGCCTTCGCTCCGAAGCGAGCGGCCTGCTGCTGAAGCGCCGTTGCCTTTTTCTCCGTGATGCTGCGCTCTTTTCTGCGCCGCTCTTCATCAGCTTCACGCTGGCGGAGGTAGTGCTTCCAGGACATGTTGTACACGTCAATGGTGGAACGCATCGCGTCAAGATAGAAGACGCGATTGACTGTCTCCTCGACCAGCCCCACGTCGTGGGAGATCACAATGACTCCACCGGGGTAGCCCTGGAGGAAATTTCGTAGCCAAACAACCGAGTCCGCGTCGAGGTGGTTTGTGGGTTCGTCCAAGACCATCAACGGGGCATTCTGGAAGAGAATTCGCGCCAGTTCGATGCGGCGGCGTTGACCGCCAGAGAGCGTTCCCAGCTCCTGGTCCAGGATTGCGGGAGGAAGGTTGAGATGGGACGCGATTGTCGCGGCCTCCGCCTCCGCCTGATATCCACCCGCGGCGAGGAACTGGTCGTTGATTCGACCGTACTTTTTCATGGCTGTCGCCGAAATTGAGTCGTCTGGGCTTGCCATATCCGCGGTCGCATCTGCCATGGCGGACATCAGATCACCCAGACCTCGAGCGTTCAGTATGCGAGTACGCGCAGTCTCCTGGGGGTTTGCTGCTCGAGGATCCTGAGGGAGATAACCAACGTCTCCCGTGACCCGAGCAAATCCCTCTGTAGCGGGAAAATCTCCCGCAATAACTTTGGTGAGCGTCGTTTTGCCAGCACCGTTGCGCCCGACCAGCCCTACTTTGTCCCCGACATCTACGCGAAAAGACACGTCATCAAGCAAAACCCGCGCGCCGATGCGGATTTGGAGGTTGGTAACCTCAAGCATCAGCCACCGCCGTGTCCTGGGCGTCCACGGGAGTCAAATAGAGAATCCGAGGGCCCTCATCATGTCGCGGCCGTCAGCCGTTATTCGCTCTTGCCCCCACGGTGGCATCCACACCCAATTGATGCGGAACCTTTCGACGATTCCATCCATGCTCTTCGTGATTTCTTCCTCGATCACGTCGGTGAGAGGGCAACCGGCCGACGTGAGGGTCATGCTCACAATCAGGGCATCTTCCTCATCGTCCCAGGACAAATCATAAATCAGCCCGAGATCGACGATATTGACACCCAGCTCAGGGTCAATAACGTCTTTCAGGCCTTCCTCGACCTGGTCGAACTTTGCGGGCTCGAGAGCAACGGTGGCCATGATCTACTGGGCCGCCGTCGCTGTTTGGTATCGGTCGTATCCCTCGTCCTCGAGCTTGGTGGCCAGCTCAGGGCCTCCGCTCTCCGCGACAACGCCATCGACCATCACGTGAACGTAGTCGGGCTTGATGTACTTGAGAATCCTCGTGTAGTGAGTAATGAGGAGCACACCCAGGCCGGTGCTTGCTTTAGCGCGGTTTACGCCGGCGCCGACGATTTTGAGAGCGTCAACGTCGAGACCGGAGTCGGTTTCGTCGAGCACAGCGAATTTTGGACGCAGAAGCTCAAGCTGCATGATCTCGTGGCGCTTCTTCTCGCCACCGGAGAATCCTTCGTTGACATTGCGTTGCGCAAAGCCAGGTTCCATCTTGAGCTCTGCCATCGCTCCGTTGAGCTCTTTCACCCAGTCGCGCAGCGCGGGCGCTACTCCATCGATGGCAGTCTTCGCGGTGCGCAGGAAGTTTGTGACTGTTACCCCAGGAATCTCCACCGGGTACTGCATTGCCAGGAAGAGGCCGGCTTTTGCCCGCTCATCCGGGGACATCGCCAAGACGTCCTCTCCATCGAGAGTGATGGCACCCTCGGTCACCACATAACGAGGGTGACCGGCAATGGTGTACGCCAAGGTTGATTTTCCGGAGCCGTTGGGGCCCATGATGGCGTGGGTGGCGTTCTGGTCGAGGGAAAGCGTCACACCCTTCAGGATGTTGATGGGACCCTTGTCGGTCTCGATGGAAACGTGAAGATTAGTGATGTCCAGGGTGCTCATGCGGGGTTGCTTTCTGCCGTGAGGGGCGTGGGGTCGATGTACACGTCACCATCAGTAATGGTGACGGGGTAGACGGGTACTGGCTCAAAGGCCGGAAAGTTTTGGGGCTTACCTGTTGTCAAGTCAAACTTAGAACCGTGAGCCCAGCACTCCAGGGTGTTGTCTTCCACGAAACCCTCTGCAAGGGATATCTCGCCGTGACTGCAGGTGTCACCGATGGCATGGATGTCTCCCGCCGAATCCTTCACTAAGGCGATGGGCACACCATCAATCGTCACTTTGAGGGCGGTGGAGACGGTAATGTCCTCTGTCGCGCACACTTTAACGCCGCTCATACGGTGTCCTCCGTTTTCGTCAACTTGACCTGCATCGCGTCGGTCAGCTCGGTGACCAGGTCCGGTACCTCGATTTTCTGAAGCACTTCGAGCAGGAAACCAAGAACCACCAGACGGCGGGCCTCCAGCTCCTCGATTCCGCGCGACTGCAGGTAAAACAGTTGCTCGTCGTCGAAACGACCGGTTGCGCTCGCGTGGCCTGCACCCTGAATGTCTCCGGTCTTGATTTCCAAGTTGGGGATGGAATCGGCTCTGGTTCCCTCGCTCAAAACGAGGTTCCGATTCTGTTCATAGGAGTCAGTTCCGACCGCATCCGGTCCAATAAGCACGTCACCCACCCACACAGTGCGGGCCCCGCGTCCGTGGAGTGCGCCCTTGTAGTTGACGCGGGAAACAGTTTGGGCGCCTACGTGGTTGACGTAGACGCGGTGCTCATGGTGCTGAGTGGCATCTGCGAAGTAGGCGCCGAACAGATGGGCTTCGGATCGCTGGCCGATGAGATGGGCATTCGGGTTTACCACAACAATGTCGCCACCCAAATCGACGGCGATGTGGGTCAAAACAGCGCCCTGTCCGAGCGAAGCGGAGTGGGTAGCGTATTGGATTGCGCCGGGGTTCCACTCCCCCAGGAACACGGCATGGAGGGAAGAATCCTGACCCAAGTCAAACTCGACTGTTTCACCCAAAAGCGCTGCGCCTTGGGAGCGAACCACGATGGTGGCGTGTGCCCCGGGCGCCACGGACACCACCGTGTGCGCAGCGCGGGCACTTTCTCCAAGACCATTCCGGGTTATCACGATCGGCGCTTCGGAATCCCC
>CAKZKU010000156.1 GCA_937124545.1 uncultured Microbacteriaceae bacterium
TCACAGAACCAATCCGCCGAACTTCAATCGTGTATTCGTCAGGCACGAGGCTTTCCTTTCGACTCAAGTTTTGCTGCTACCATCACGTCATCGTACCCCCGGCCATACTCCCAACCGCAGCGGTGGTCGTACTCTTTGCACCTCTGCTGATACCGATGCACCTTTTCTAACGATCGCATCCGAGCTTCCTCTTCGGACAATTCGGACCAACCGAAAAACGTTCCTGGCTGAAGCCAATAGGGAACGCGGCTCGACGAACGAACGATCTTGATCAAATCGCCGTTCACATGCGTTACAGCAAAAAATCCCTTTACCGGTACTGCCTGCATCCGTTCACCCCGTTGATTTTGTCAATCGCCACTGCTCGAACGTGCCGCTATCCGGCGACTCCTCAGTAAACCACCAAAACCAAAATGGCATTGGATAGCCAATCATCCCGACGCTGTAACGACGCCAGTTTGCGAGAGCTTCGTTGTAGGTCATGCTGCGATCAAGCGTTCTCATTTGTCCCCTCGCAAATACAAGCCACCAGCCCGACAAAATGCACCACGCAAATAGGTGCGACGATTAGTAAGTACGCAAAAACCAGCAATGACATAACGCATACCTTGAACTAGCTACACTCGAAGCAACGCCCAAACTCAGTGAAACAATCACGAAAATCTTGCACCTTCGGGCCAAAGTAAAGAAACGACTGCCCCTGCAACGGTGTGTTCTTCGGCTCGCCCGACTTATCTAAAAAACTAATACGCCCACGCGGCAGACACATCGCAGACGCGCCGGACAGCAACAACTGAAACCACCCCGTCTCAGTCGCGTTATTGACCAGCACAACTGCCTGATCAAAACACGGCACTTGCTCAATTACTTTTTCCGCAAACGACTTAACCAACGCAGCAGAATAGGGCGGATTTAACCAGACATTGCCGCCCCAGGTTTGCTCTAGCCCATCCTCTTCCGCTGTATAAAAGAAGCTAGCTCGTACTGTCTTCTGCGCTGCCTTACTGCTGGCCGGGTCCAAGTCGATCGAACCCATCGCCTTGCGGGCTGCCTCAATGTAAACCGGTGGCGTGTACCACTCGTTTTCGCCTGAGTTGTTTAACACATGCGGCTTGCTTGATGAGCTAGCCGGTGCAAGCTCAATCGCCTCGTCATCGTCGACACTGATGTCGTCGTAACATATACCTGCATCCACGCTTGCACCATCGATTGGCACGGCATCTGCACTAGCTGGGGCCTCGTCGTCGTCATCCGTTTCGCTAAGCATTTCCAAGGCCTGACGGAGCGACTGGACGCCCTCCAAAACGAAACCATGATTTCGTTTTGCGACTTTCATGTATTTACGAGCGGTTTGCGGAGAAAAAGATAAGTTCCTTTCAACCCAATCGCACCACCCGCCGTGCCCAACTTGCTCCTTAGCGGCCAGTAGCGAACGTCCGCACGCAATGGCACACTCCACTGCATCGGAAGCATGCTTTTCAGCGCTACTAGCTGCACTGTTGGCAACCTCGGCAAGTGTGTCGAGGTGCATCCCAATAAATTTATTTTCAGCTACGGTAATACTCATGGCAGCAACCAGCCCTCAAACGACACCTCAAATCCGAGCCTAGAAACATGCTCGGTGCGTATCCCCGCTGGAAACCCTATGCGAGAGCTTTCGTGAATTAGCTCATGGTGGGGCCTGCAAACTGTAAGCAGGTGTGGCAACTGTTCATCAAAAAGCTTGTAGATGACGTGATGGCACTCAAGCAACTTTCCTGCTCCGCAACACACGCATTTGTGCCCATCAAAAGCAAATCGCTTGCTGCGCATCTCCACCCAATGCCGCGTCTCATAGTATGCCGCCTGCATATCTGGAGTTGATGAAACGAGTGATGGCACCTGAGCGACATTAACCATCCAGTAGGGATCTTGCGAAGTTCCGTTACCAACAACATCAAACCCATGCGAATTCCGAAGCTTGTCAACAGCCGGGGCGAGGCGGCTACCTGGATTCGCGGACTCATAATCAATGCGAGTTAGCCTCACACCTCGCCTTAATTCAGCGAGAACTGCCGCTTGTTGGGCCTTTCGCTCGTGATACTTTTTCGCGCTTCTAGTCTCGACTGCAACGCTTGGTGATGCCGTAAGCTCAAACAGTGGACCAGCGCACGGCGACTCATAGTCACTCATGGCGTTTCATTCAGATGCTCGGATTGTTCTTTTTGAACTCCGGCTATTCAGATGCTCGTCAATCAAGACGGCATAAAAAAACCGGACGCTCGACACGCCCGGTAATATACGACTAACTATTGATCGGTGTCAACACTTAGCAGGGGGAATTTGTAACTTTTCTTCCACTTGGTCGGTTGGTTGGTAATTTCGCTAGTTCGTCGCGGGCAATCATCTTGATCGGGCCAGCGCGTTCTGTCTGCAAGCCATATGTCTTTATCAGCACGTGCATTCTCTGGCGACTTACGCCAATTTGCTGGGCAGCTTCAGTGATAGTGAGCATGTTTGTGATTGGCATAGTAATCATGACCTCAATAGTTTACACGCATCAACACAAAACGCAAAGCGAGGTAAAGCGGCAGGTGTTTGTGTCGAACGTCCGAAGACTTTCATTGCCCGCTCTCGCGAAGTCGCAAGGCTATTTGCCGTTGTCGATTCGCTCGAAGGCCTGATTGGTTCTGTCGATCGGAACCTATGGTGGCGCGGTCTGCTTATGGTTGCACTCGATACTGGTGAGCGTATCGGCGCGCTGCGTGAAATACGCTGGGATTGGCTCGAATCTGAATGGCTCCTCATCCCAGCAGAACACCGGAAAGGGAAAAAACGAGATAAGCGATATTCGCTCAGCCCCAACCCAAAAAAAGAAAAGCGCTCGGCTGGGTGATAGACGCCA
Organism: uncultured Microbacteriaceae bacterium; assembly: GCA_937124545.1. Classification (GTDB taxonomy): domain Bacteria; phylum Actinomycetota; class Actinomycetes; order Actinomycetales; family Microbacteriaceae; genus Pontimonas. The sequence continues at coordinate 2,885 of CAKZKU010000156.1, forward strand.
AACAGACGGACTGTGTGCTGGGTATTTTGGGCTATTCAACAC
>CAKZKU010000157.1 GCA_937124545.1 uncultured Microbacteriaceae bacterium
CTGGACGAGTTCAAGGTGACCCGTGATGATTTGGAGCACCTTGATGACGAACGCTTTGGCAAGATCGAGCGAGATGGTAAATCCCTTTATCGGTTCCGGTCACAGGAGTGGCGCTTCTATTTTGAGGTCGTCGACGAGCAGGTGACGGTGCACCGCGTGCTTCACCGCGGAACATTTACCGACTTCCTTTTTAGGTCCAAATTGCCACTTGGAGAGGATGAGGCGCTGGCCGATTCCAAACATTTTTGGAGTCTCATCGACGAAGGTCGCAAAGCGAGGCCTAGCTGAGAATTTTAATACCCTCGACGACTCATAAGAGGTGGTTAGGATCTTAAGAACCTTTCGGAAAGTTTAACAAAAAATCGGCTGTGTACGAGTATTCTACTTTGAGAAATTATTTTTTAATTTTTGCGCTTCTCGTTTGGCCCGCCGGGGCGATGACGATCTTCGTCAAGAATTTGGACGGCCTAACCATCACCCTGGAGGTGGAGCCATCAGATACGATCGCCCTGGTCAAAACCAAGCTCGAAACTCAGGAAGGTATTTCATTTGCCGAACAGCGCCTGATCTTTGCGGGAAAGGAACTTGAGTCCGACCGAACTCTCACCGACTACAATATCCAGAACGAAGCGACACTCCATCTCGAACTCAGCCCTCTCGAAGCTGGCCTCTTCATCAACAATGCGAAGCAAGAATATGACGGCAACCTTAAGTTCCCATTGATCTCGACCGATCCACCCGGGCTTGATGTTGAAATCGACATCATCCCGAGAGCTCAATCTCAAATTGTTTTTGAAACAAATCCAGAAATCCCACAACCCTCTCACTCGAGCTATGGCCTTGATGGAAAAGTCGATAAAGCACTCGGAGACACCATCACCTTGGACGGCGACCTTCGCCGACTGGAATCGGTCGATGTCACCCTCGTCAATTGGGCGCGCGCAGCGCAGTGGCCCTCATTATCAGCACAAAACCCGGACGGCTTTCTGCATCCACTCACCGTCATCGTTTACAGCGTTGATGGAGAGTCGCTGGTTTTACTTGGACAAGAAACTCAGGAATTTCTCATCCCTTGGAGACCTGAAAGCCTCGATGACAGGGGGCAATATCCCTTTGGTGGGCTGGCCTTTACTGCCCGCTTTGATTTCCTCGAAAAGATCATCCTGACGGAGAAGATCGCCGTCTTAATCACTTACAACACCGCGACTTCCGGCTTCGAGCCCCTTGGAGCTGCGGGCCCCTATGATGGGATCAACATCGCGCTTTCCAACAAACAGCCGACAACCGGAGGTGATGACGATGCAAGACGGGTCATTCGCGACGTGAACGGAATGTCGAACTCACGGGCCTTCGGTAATTTTCACCCCATGTTCACCGTCAGAGCCTTTGCAGAAGAGCCGGAGCAAGGACTGCCGGTTGATGCTGGAAGCTACCTCGTGCAGGCACGAGTGACGGAAGAGGGATACACCGGCCAACACAGTCGTAATCTTGAAGTCACCCCTCTTGAGGCTGAGATCATTATGAGAGGCATGAAGCAAGCTGCCAACGGCTCAGCAAAGGAGGTGGTGATCGAGACGATTCCCCCAGGTCTTTCATACCATGCTGTCTATGCTCGCCAAACCGGCCCTCCAACCGACCGGGGGATCTATCAGGTCTTTGTGACTCTTGATTCTCCAAATCATCGAGGAAAGGCCTCGGGGACCCTGCGACTTGGCCACTCTTTTGAGTCATGGCTCCAAGAAAAGGTGGGAGGCAACCAAGTTCCAGAAGCCCTTTCAGCACCTGATGGCGATGCCGACAACGATGGCTTTACGAATCTCATGGAGTATTTCTCTGCGAGCGATCCCACCTCGGCCGAAAGCAGACCGCTACGTCTCGTGACACCCCCAGGGCTCAATCAGGAAAAACGAATTCGTTTTATCAGGAATAACAGCGCGACAGATCTGGTCTACCAGCTGCAAGTAACCGACAATCTAAGCGCCCCCGGCCGCTGGACCTCAATCCCAATACCCACCGAGAATCTCGCCAATCCCGTTGATCTGGAAACAATTGACCTTCCTTTTCCGGTCGACGAAGAAGCAGGATCTCAGTTTATCCGGCTGGGCGTGACTCGCTCGCCAGCCTCGGAGTAGACTTGCCATCGAAAAGTCGGGGGTGAATGGGATGCGGAGTGACGCTTGGCGACTTCCTA
>CAKZKU010000158.1 GCA_937124545.1 uncultured Microbacteriaceae bacterium
ATCGCTTGCCACGCTGCATCAAGCAATCTTCCAACATCCGCCACATAGTCGCCCATCCATTCCATTTCTTCCCGAGACGGGTTCTCACGGTAGTTGAAAATCCTTGCTGCGATTGTGTGAACTGAGACGAATGGGCCGCCAACCCATCTCCACCTTCCATCGTTGCGAACAAACTCGATTCGTTCGCTACCATCCCAATCGCTGAAATCGACCACTAATCGCATCTCTGTTCCTGCGTACTCAAATCGCATGTCGCCTTTCACGACCGGAAAAGAGACCGCAACATCCATAATCGCCACCTAACAAACGGTTGTACCGAAGCCCGCGTTCCGGCGTTCTTGAAATGGAAAATTTACCGGCGCGGGCTCGGTAAACCGTAGCGTTCCCCGTACCTAAAACAGCACCTTTTGCTGTAACCGTCCTACCGCCACGTCGCAGTATTTCGGGTTGATCTCTATTCCAATGGCACGCCGACCCTCTTGGCGAGCCGCAACCAATGTTGTCCCGCTGCCCATAAACGGATCGACGATGGTTTGCGGATCATCCGGCGCGTGCTTGAAGCACCACCGAATCACATCCAACGGTTTCTGTGTTGGATGCCGTTTTTCTTCGCCGCCCCAATGGTGCGTCAAATGTCGCGTTTGGCATCCGAAATTAGTCCACGCCAACTCGCACTCCGAAAACGACCTTCCGTCGTTCGCTTTGTGCCAGACCAACCAATGGTTCGTTGGTTCCAAGAATGCCGTCATGTAATTCCCGCCCCAAATGCACGCCGCTTTCCCTGCGTCGATCACTTGCGGCATGTTTCGCGGTACGTTTTCGTCCCACGCCCCGCGATGAAATTCCTTCTTGCCTTTACCCAGCGTCTGCTTCGTTGCGTTAATCCCATACGGTGGGTCGGTCAACACCAAATCCGCCTGCTCCAAAAACGGCAAAACTTGCCGACAATCTGCGTTGTAAATCGTGCAATGGCTATCCGTGTAATACGGCTTAAACGGCACTGCAGGCGTGCTAACAATGTCATGCACGGGAGTCGCGTTGGCGTTGGCTTGTAGTTCCATAAATCTTTCCTTGTTCAATCCTTTAATGTCGCGACCCCGTGATGACTAGCGTTCCCCTGACGACTAGTAACAATGAGTCTTGAAGTAGTTAACTAGTAAGCGACGAGCATCTTGAAGCCCACGCCGATACGGCAGAGCCTGGCTAGCTTTTTTTGCGATTCCTTCTCGCAATTCCGATTTACGCCATTTCTCTGCGTCTTTGATTTGCTGGTCCATCTTATCGATCGTCGATAAAATGCCTTGCCTTGTTGGTTCTCGTTGGTTCATTGCGTTTGCCTTCCGTCGCAGGGGAACAAAATGTTGTACCGGAGTTGCCGGTAGCGTCGTTTGGTTAATCATAGTTTTTCTCCGGCAACCCGGTAAACATTAGCGTTCTATTGACCTTCTGCACCGCAAGAACGCAGCTTTTGGTCAATGTGACACTGAAGAACTAGCAACGCATTTACGGCATGTCCGCTCCAGTCCCCGCTTTCGTCCATTTCTTCAATCTGACGATCAACGAAGCTTTCGATTTCATCCATCGACTTTCGGATATTCCACGCTTCTGCTGCTGCTCGCTCACTTCCGAATTGCTTAGACGTTACGCAGTTTTCGTTCCCACACCCAACCCAACGCCAATCCAATGTAATCAACCCATGCGGCGTTTCTCCGCAAAATGGACACGGCAATAGAACAACGGATTCAACCGAAGCTCGATTGTCGTCGTCTTTTTGATCCATGTCTTCTCCTCGCTCGGTTAATCCAACGTGTTCGTCAGACCGAGGCTGCCTCGGCAATCTCGATCTCAACTGTGTCGTTGTCGTAGGGATCGTGCCCGATCCACTTGATGTTTTTGAGGCAATACGTCTCGCACAGGTAGTCGTCGATTTCCCGCATCATCTCTGGCGTCGGTGGACCCCACGCCGTCTGAAACTCGATTAACAATGGCGAACCGTCGCCGCCTAGCTCGTGGACTTTCAACGAGTACGTGCCCCACTTGGTCCCCCACCGCTTTCGTTGCCAGCCGTACCAATCCGCTGCACCATGCTTTGCCTCTAGCTCGGCTTCATCCGACGCTGTTAATTCGACACGCTCCCACTCGTCACGCTCATCGAACTTAGGACCGTTGCAATCTTTGCACCATTCGCCGGTTACCTTGTGGCGGTACTTGCATCGTGGATTCGATGCGACGATACCCTGCAATTCCTCCGGTAGTTTGGCGATCAACTCGCAAAGGTTTGCACCTTTCAACGGCTCCATGTCGATCTCGTCGTAATCCTCCTTACCCTGTGCTTCCAACTGCCCGTAGTCGCGACCACAAAGGCCAACGGTCAAAAAGTGATTCGGCATGACGAACAACGCAATGCACACGGAGCGGCAATCGCTCGGTATGCTTAGCGTCTCTCCTTTGGTGAATTGGTTTCGGTTTTCAAAAATGGTTTGATTTGGCCGCCCGGTGATTGCGAGCGTTTAGCCGGCGGCCCGGCTACGGTCATCCTGACCTTCGCCGAGCCTTGCTATGAAGTCCGCCAGTAACTCCAGTGCGAACTCACATCCATCAGAAAAACCACTGTGATAGCCGTCGTACTGAGTTAGCGAAGTCTCGTAGTGGTCATGTTCTTTTTCTTGTAGTAATCGCTTGTACTCTTCTAGCCACGGCGGGCCGCCGGCTAAACGCCCCGCTTCCTCGGGTTGGTCCGCCGGTCCTCCGGCTAAACAACCGCTTGCATCCGATTCAGGCTGCGCCTGATTAGTTTTGTCCATCTCTTCTCTCCTGAACGAATGAAGCGGGGCGTTATGACGACTCGGATTCACCGTAAACCGTCTCGACAATATCTACCGAGCACTCGGCAAAAATACACTTCTTGCCGTCCTTTATTGAGCAAAGGAACTTTGCGATGTCTTCTGCCGTTGCCCGCCATTCCTCGCGTGGAACTCTGCAATCCCAAAAATGCGGCGAAACCTTTACGTCCGCTCCTCTTGTGTGCCATTCGCCGGAAAGGTCGATCTCAACGTCCATTCCCATCTCGTACCTGACCGACAGGCACGCTGTGATGACTGGCACCCAATTTACTGGTGCAATGTGTCGGAGCATTGCCTGCACAAGCTCAAGCGTCATAACAACGGGTTGTACCGGAGCACTCATTTACGTTTCTCCTCAAAGTTAAAATCTATCGTTCGTGCCCGGTAAACCCGAGCGTTACCCTGACGACTAGTAACAATGAGTCTTGAAGTAGTTAACTAGTAAGCGACGAGCATCTTGAAGCCCACGCCGATACG
>CAKZKU010000159.1 GCA_937124545.1 uncultured Microbacteriaceae bacterium
GCCTAAATCTATGCCCCACTGACCAGCCTGACCATCAACAAACTCCAGAATTTACTGGCTACAAAAACGGGACCACTGCACATGACAATCAGCCGCGATGGTAGAATCCGGGGGCGGCGCGCCAAGATCTTTTTTGTTGGGCGGCGTCGATTCATCACGTAAAAATCTGCGATGTGCAAAATTTTTTCATGGACGAGTCAACTCGCGGCGATGGCTTCAATGGTTGCGGTGGCATGTGCTACTCCAGTCAAACTCTCGTCGGATGTGGTTAGGCGGGCGAGCGAGATCCATGCCGGTTTCAAAGGGGAGCATGGCAGGATCGCCCAGTTTGGAGATTCGATCACTTACTCGATGGCATTTTGGTCGGCCATGAGCTGGTCCGATCCGGGGAAGTTTCTTCCTGCTGACGATGGGCGGCCAAAAAATCCGAAGAATAAACGTTGGAGAGATTTCATCAAGGGGGCCCGCGACAAGGGAGCGAAGTTTGGGAACTACTCGGGATGGAAGGTCGGGGATCTGTTGAAGTCGATCGATGCCGTGCTGGCGCGCGACAAGCCGGAGGCTGCCATTATTATGATTGGCACCAATGACATTAACGGAAAGAAGATCCCCAAGGGATACCGGGCGGGGCTCAAGGAGATCGTCGAGAAGTGTCTCGCAGCTCATTGCGTCCCGATTCTAAATACCATTCCACCACGCCGTGATCATGATGAAGCGGTAGCGGCCGTAAACAAAATCATTCGTGAGATCGCAGCTGGAAACAAATTGCCCTTGGTCGATTTCCATGCGGCTTGCTTGCGCATGCGTCCGGAAAAAACCTGGGATGGGACAATCATTTCAAAGGACGGAGTGCATCCGTCGGGAGGAAAGACCAATGTCTATGATCAGGAAAATCTAAAAAACTGTGGGTATGCCCTTCGCAACTGGGTCAATTTTTTGGCTTATCGTCAGCTCTACTTTGAAGCGTTTGCCGCGAAGTGAAAACTGCTTCCGTAATTGCTTTCTGATCATTGGCCCAGGGCACTCACCCACGATTCGTGGAGCTTGAAAAGTTCCTGGGCGAGGCTGGGCTTTTCATTGGCATAGTCTTTCACCTCCGGCTTTGGATCGGCAAGATTGTAGAGTTTGAAGGAGATTTTACTGCCTGGTTTTCCGCCCTTCTTACCGATCAATTTCCAATCACCTTTCCGAACTGCCCAGCCCGACCGCCATTGGAAATGGAGAACCTTGTGAGCACTTGGAGACTCCGGGGAATCAATGACAGGCTGAAGGCTGAAGCCGTCCAACAAAGTGCCTGGGTTTTCGATGTCGCACCATTCCAGCATGCTCGGATACCAATCCATGATCGTAACAATCTGATCGCGTGTGACTCCTTTGGGTAGTCTTCCGGGCCAACTGACAATGGCAGGAACGCGGATCCCACCCTCCAGGAATGTCCCTTTTGATCCGATCCACTTTCCCGTGTTTCCTCCTCCTCCGTGTGCGAGATAATAGTGTCCTTTTGGATGCCCGCTGGAGTGATCGTCGTAGCGAATATTGACGCCATCTTCCGTTGAGTGGCCATTGTCGCTCTGGAAGATTACGATGGTGTTTTCCGTTAGCCCAAGGGTGTCCAATTTTTTCAAGACCTGTCCGATATAGTAATCGGTTGTGGTAATCATGGCGGCATAGGATCGCCGGGGCATTGCTATTTCTTGATACATCGCGGTGTGTTCGGGAAGAGCCTGCTCGGGGTAGTGCGGAATGTTGAAGCCCAGATAAAGAAGGAAAGGCGACTCGCGATTTTTGTCCTTGGATTCAAGAACCTAACGCAATTCGGGGTGGTGAAAATGCCAGGGGCGGTAGAGGCTTCTGGTTCAATCACC
>CAKZKU010000160.1 GCA_937124545.1 uncultured Microbacteriaceae bacterium
GGACTGCCACTATCGAGTGGAGGCTGGAGAAGCGGACTTTGCGCCGCACCATTCGTTCGAACAGGTCGTAGTCACTTGGTCGGTTATGTTTCTTCACCCAACTGAGGCGATTCCAGCGCATTTTTGCGACGTAGCTCCTGCAGATCCACGCTGGCGGGCCAGAGATTGGCACCCCGAAGTGCTCAATCCCCTCGCCGGGGTCATGCGGAGTTGGATTTTTCAGACCAGCTTGATAGCCCCCAGAAACGGATTCAGCCTCTTCCCCTCGAGCGTGCGCAAGAAGATCAGCTACAGCGTGGGGCAGCAACACATCGTCATCACTGATCCAGTAAACCCACTCACCTCGCGACTTCCTAACCCCGTGGTTGCGTGGGCGCCAACCAGCGACCATCCATCTTTCTTCAGGGGTTTTTGGGTATCTGGTTCTTCGCCTAAGGGGGATAACTCGAATTCGTTCATCCTGGAGCTGGTTGATTTTTCGAGCCATGTCGGGCGGGGTTCCATCAAGAACCACAACGATTTCGATCTCGGAGTGGCTTTGCGCGCGTATTGAGGGAATTGTGCGCTCGACCAGTATGTCGATTCTGTCGTAGGTCGCGATCGGAAAGCTCACCAGTTGACCGTCAGACCAGCCGCGCCTGCCACCGGAGATTGCGTAGGTGTCAAGCACCGACAGAAGCATTCGGTGCAGCGCTGCGCGGAAATAAAGAAACCGATGCATTGTGCGCTCCGAGCTGGATCAGCGGTTGGGCCTCCGATGTTAACAGTTTTCGGGGCTCCGAGCGTGATGGCGGACGAATCTAGTGTTGGTCGGTTATCGGCCATAGAACCCTGATTCGATGGTGAGAAGTGTTCCGGTACCCGGTCGGGACACTGGGGATTCGTTAGGATTGGGCCACCAACTCCTGAATTGAGGGCCTCGCGGATGAAAGTGTTTGTAACCGGTGCTGAAGGCTTTATCGGTTCACACCTTGTGGAGGAGTTAGTTCGCGGTGGCCATCACGTTACAGCCCTTGCCCAATACAACTCGTTCAACAGCCAAGGGTGGTTAACGTCACTACCGGCAGAGGTAATGGATTCGGTATCCGTCATTCACGGAGACGTGAGAGATGCCGAATTCATGCGCGAGGTTATTCGCGGCCACCAAAGGGTTGCCCATCTGGCGGCTCTGATTGCTATTCCCTACTCCTATGTCGCGCCATCCTCATATCTCGAGACAAACATCCGGGGGACACTAAACGTTCTCGAGTCGGCCCGGGCAAACAACGTGGAGCGCATCATTCACACGTCAACCAGCGAAGTGTACGGCTCTGCGCAGTACGTCCCAATCGACGAGGCACATGCCCTTGTTGGACAGTCGCCGTACTCCGCATCGAAAATCGCTGCAGACCAGCTGGCGCATAGTTACTGGTCGTCTTTTGGACTTCCTGTGACCACGATTCGCCCCTTTAATACATACGGCCCGCGGCAGTCTCAGCGGGCCTTTATCCCGTCGGTGATGATCCAGTTGCTCTCTGGCAAACCAACGCTGCGTCTCGGGGCCCTCGAGCCGACCGGAGACCTGACCTTTGTGAAAGATCCGGTCCGCGGATTTGCGGCGGTAATCGCCAGCGATTTGGGTCTAGGTGAGGTCTTCAACATGGGAAGCGGGTTCGAGGTGTCAATGCGGGAGATCGTGGATATCGCCTGCCAAATTAGCGGAGTAAACCCCGAGGTGGTTGTTGATCAGGGGAGAGTCAGGCCGGCTAGCTCAGAAGTAGAAAGACTGCTCAGCGATTCCTCGAAGATGAAGGACACTTTCGGTTGGGAGCCCGATAAGAATGGACTCGCGGGGCTTAGAGAGGGCTTGCAGGAGACGTGGGACTGGCTCAGCAAAAACCATTCTCACGCCGGTTACAACGCCTCTCGGTACATCGTCTAGGCCGGAACATGACTTCGAGTGCGAGAAAAAGTCCAGCACGGGAATTCCTGAGGTCCGTGGAAACTGTCGTTGGCGGAAAGACTCTGGGGCTCCACGAGCCCGTATTTGCTGGCAACGAGCAGAAATACGTGTCTGAGTGCATAGAGTCGGGGATGGTCTCATCGGTGGGCAGTTTTGTCGGGCGGTTCGAGTCGGGCCTAGCCGATTTTGTGGGCTCTCCGACGGCGGTGGCCGCTGTCAACGGCACTTCGGCCCTCCACCTTGCCCTGGTGGCCGTGGGAGTGAAGCCTGGCGATGAGGTTATTGTTCCTGCATTGAGTTTTGTGGCAACCGCGAGTGCAGTAGCGCTCGCTGGAGCGGTGCCGCACTTCGTCGATGTCTCGGATGAAACCTGGGGCATTGATCCTGACAACTTGAAAACATATCTTGAGACCAAATTTCGTAGCGACGGCGGTCGGTTGGTCAACGGCGATACAGACCGACCAGTCACGGCGATTGTTCCGATGCACACTCTTGGTCACCCCTGCGATGCCGCTGGAATTCGGGAAGTGGCCAACCAGTTTGGACTAGTGCTTGTTGAAGACGCAGCTGAGTCGCTGGGAAGCTACGTGGACGATGTGCACACGGGCCTGGCGGGACACGCCGGTGTGTTTAGTTTCAATGGGAACAAAACAATCACCACCGGCGGTGGCGGTGCGATTGTAAGCACCGACACGGACCTGGCCCATCGAATGAGGCATCTGTCGACTACCGCGAAAATCCCCCATCCTTTCGAATTTAATCACGATGCTGTTGGCTACAACTACAGGATGCCGGGTATTAATGCCGCTTTAGGACTGGCTCAACTCGAGCAGCTCCCGCAAATTTTGGAACAACAGCGCGCACTTTATCTTCGCTACCGTGAGGTACTCGACGGGATTGGCTTCGGTACTCTCCGCCAAGAAAACCCTGGAACACGCAGTAACTATTGGCTCCAAGCATTTGTGCTCGATTCGGGGTCACGGGTGGTGCGAGACGATTTGATTGCCGCATGTTTAGAATCTGGAATCTCGGTTCGTCCGCTGTGGAAGCCCCTAAACACTTTGTCGCCATATGCAGGCTGTCCGAGTGCCGAAACTCCAGTCGCCAACGACCTGTATAGCCGTGTTGTGTGTTTGCCGTCTTCTGCTTCGTTAGCCGGAGCATGATGAGGTCAGGAGGAGAGAGCGATGGCGAGTAAGGAACGAGTGGTCATCATCGCCGAAATCGGTGTCAATCACAACGGGTCACTGGAGTTAGCGAAGCGGTTGGTGGACGAAGCCGCCAGTGCAGGAGCTGACTACGCAAAGTTCCAGACCTTCCAAGCAACCAAATTGGCCTCGGCAGATGCCCCGGTCGCGGACTACCAAAGGCTGCAATTTGAGGGTAGCCATCAAGTGGATTTGTTGGAGTCTCTGGAGCTGACGCATCCAGAGTTTGCGGAACTCGTTGCTCACTGCAAAAGTGTTGGGATCGGTTTTCTGACCACCGCCCATGACCTGGACAGTGCCGCGTTTGTCTTTGATCTGGATTCAGATTTCGTGAAGGTGCCTTCTGGTGACATCACTAATTTCCCGTTTCTTCAGTTGGTGGGGCGGCAAGGAAAAAACGTCCTATTGTCGACCGGAGCATCCAACGAAGACGAGGTTTTCGAGGCGATAGCGGTGCTTGAAGGGGAAGGTCTTTCTCGTCAGCAAATTACCGTTATGCAATGCACAACCGAGTATCCGGCACCCATCCACGACGCCAACTTGCTAGCAATGGTGCGTATGAGCAAGAAATGGGGCGTCGGTATGGGGTTTTCGGACCATACCGAGGGCCATGTGGCTGCGGTGGCTTCGATCGCGCTGGGCGCGACCGTCTTGGAGAAGCACATCACTCTTGACCGCAGTATGGTCGGGCCGGATCACGCGGCTTCGCTTGAGCCCACCGAGTTCGCCCTCATGGTTTCTTCCGTCAGGCGAGTCTCAGCGGCGCTCGGCGCGGATCAAAAAAGAATTACGAGATCCGAGACGCGCAATCGTGAAATTATCAGGAAATCGATTGTCGCGACGCAGCATATTTTTTCCGGGGAGCCGTTTAGCGCCGACAACCTTGGGGTCATGAGACCCGGCACAGGACTTTCACCCATGAGGTGGAACGATCTCATCGGTAACGCTGCCCGGAGAGATTACAAGCCTGGCGAGATGGTTGACGAGCCGTGAAAATTGCAGTTGTGACGGGCACGAGGGCTGAATTTGGACTTCTTTCTCCTCTCATGCACAAAATCCAGGCTTCAGAGCATGTGGATTTGATCACCATCGTGACCGGCACCCATTTGTTGCCGGATTTTGGTTACACCGTCGAAGACATTAAGAGCGAAGGTTTTACGGTCGACGCAACTATCCCTGAGATCGCTAGCGCCCGGGACGGTGCAGATGTGGCACGCCAGGTGGGGTCGGGCATCGTTGCTTTTACTGATGCGTTGGTTTCGCTCGCACCTGACGCGTTGGTATTACTTGGTGATCGATACGAGTTGCTTTCCGCGGCAACTGCGGCCTTTTTTCTCGAGGTTCCGATCGTGCACCTGCATGGGGGTGAGGTAACCGAGGGGGCGTTCGATGACACGATTCGTCATGCGATTTCGAAGTTTGCGAGCGTACATGCCGTGGCGGCGCCGGAATACCGCGATCGGCTCGTACGAGCGGGGGAACAGCCAGCCTCCGTCCATGTCGTTGGAGGGTTTGGAGTTGATCTCGTCGCTGCGACCAATCGCTTCACTCGGAGTGAACTGGAGGCTGAGCTGGGAATTGCTATCGGCGAGCAACTGTTGCTCGTCACGTATCACCCGGTGACGGCAGCCCCGCATGAAACACAGAAGGAAATCGATGCGCTGGTGGCGGCACTCGAAAAGTTCCCTGATGCGACTGTAGTTTTTACGCTTCCTAATGCTGACCCGGAGCACGACATAATCTTTGCTGCCATCAGCAAGGCAGTGTCGGAGGTATTTCCTGATTCAATTGACGGATTCCATTTCAAAGAAGACTTCTATTACAATAGGACGAGTCGTCAAATGGAAGCTCAGATTATTTCCATTGCTCCTACTTTTAAAGGAAAGGAACTTTTTTGGGTGTATTACCCAGAATTGAAGTACGCTATTTCAGCTGAAATGCATAATAAACTGTTTCAACGTGAGTTTAAGAGCACAATCTACAAAGAGACAAGTAAAGATGCTACAATCGACTTAATGAGTCCACCAGAACACATTGAGAAGGTATTAATCGAACAAGAGATTGGAATGTGGAGAACGTTCTAGTTGGAGCGTTAGTTTGATCGGTTTTCTTTTTGTTTTATAGGATGTATTAAACTTGATTTCTGAACTGGTATTTTGTTGATTGGAGTGTTGGAACTCTCGACCTTGCTCGAGACACACGTTGCTTTAGACATGCGTTGCCTTACACACAACCTTTAGACTCCTAAAAGTTTAGACACTCTGGCCTAAAGAGAATCGACCCTAGAAATGAGCCGTATTAAAGCCGCATGAAACTTGATAACACATTCATTATCAAGCCA
>CAKZKU010000161.1 GCA_937124545.1 uncultured Microbacteriaceae bacterium
TGTAGAGTTGTTCGATTATTTGGGAGACGCTCGGCACAGGGGCATTTTACGGGGTCTGATGCGAACATCCAACTTGAAAGACAGAGGGCATTATTACTCCGAGAAACGGAGCGATAATCCGAGGAATTATGTGCCGTGAATGCGTTTAGTCTTCCAGCTTGCCGGTTCGAGGCAACCAAGTGGCCAACGCCTCCGCGACAATATCCTGCTGACTCCATCCCTTCTGCCGCTTCTTGCGTCGTTCAGCAGAGGCGTCGATGAGGGCATGCGCGATTTTTTCGGGAAGACGGAGGGTGACAGCGATGCGGCGCTCTGGAGTTTTATGAGATTCTTTTGGCTCAAGATTCGGATCCGAGTTTTGGCGATTCGCCGTTCCAGCTTCGAGGAAGGCTTTCACGTCTTCACGTCTCTTGAGAGAATCTGCCATCGAATGCCGTTTGGGTTTCTCTGTCATCTCTCCCTCCTTAATTCGCAAAGAGATGTTCGAAGAGCCCGAGGATCTCGGTGGCGGCAGGTTCGGCCTGGCGGTTCATTCTCCAGACCACTGATTTTTGCCCCGCTGAATCCGCGAAGGCTTGGCGGAGGCCGAGGCCGGGAGTGACATCGAGTCCGAGAGTTTTGGCCGTGATGAGTAGCTCCTCGGAGAGTCGGTAGTTTTTCTGGAGTTTGTTGGGAATGAACGCGCCCTTTGGTTTCTCGCCGCGAATTCGGTGGACCTGGTCGAGAACGCGCACCGCGTCACTGGCAGCCCGGAGGTCGAGGACGGAGGGTCCGCAAGGAATGAGCGCGACGTCAGCGACGAGAAGCATGGATCGGGTCACTTCCCCGAGTCCGGCAGGACCGTCGATCACGATGACTTTTTCGCTGAGGAGTTTGACCTCGTCGAGAATCTCATCGGCGGATTGGAGGCGATAGACCGGCGTTGCGGTATCGAGTTCCTTGGCCCACTCACTGGATGACCCTTGTCTGTCGGCATCGACAAGAGCGGCGTTGATGTTCTGCTCGCGAAGCCAGGTCACGAGATGAACGGCGATGGTGGATTTTCCGACTCCACCTTTTTGGTTCGCGGTAGCAATAATCATAACCGCCAGCTTACCTGATTTCAAAAAAGCATGCAAGGGAGCCAGTCTCGCAGGAAGCCAGCTTGCCGGGTTGCTGGATGATCATCTTGTCAGCATGCTGTTCAGCTGCCTTGCCAGTTTGCTGATTTGCAAGCAAGCCAGCATTCAAGCCCGGCCCCTTGTGCGATTCCTGGAATCTTGGTATTTCATGCAGGAGTTGGCCGGTTCATTGGTCGGCGATGCAGGATTGCGTTGTCGGACCGTGCAGGATGGGTTGTTGAGTGGAGCAGGAAGGCTTGGTTCACCGTGCAGTCTTTTTCGGCCAAGTGACTGGAATCGCTGGGAGATCAACGGGCCAAACTTTAAACGAAGAATAAACGAGACAACAACACCACGGGCCGGTTTGCCCGTGGCCGGATTTGTTGTTTTTTTGGAGGAATGAATGGGAGATGGAGAACAGGAGCCGGGTGGGGGGATGTTGCCCTTTACGAACACGGACATTGAGGAGTTCGAGAAGGGAAAGGATGAGTTGAATCTGTCGGAGTTTCCGATTGCGGTGGTCGCCGAGGCGGCCCGTCCGGGGCAGCTCCGTCTGGAGTTTTCGGATTCGATTCATGATCGCTCAACCGGCAGGATGGTGGAGCGCAGGATGACGGTTCATGCGACTGAGGAGTGGGGACTTCCTGCCGCCCAGGATGACGAGGTGATGGTCGGTCTGTTGCAGCTCACCTATCTGGCGGGGTGGCCCAAGAGGATTCGCTTCACGCGCTATCAGCTCTGCAAGCTCCTCCGTTGGTCGGTGGGGGGAGCCAGCTATCGGCGGATCTACCGGGCGCTTCATCGCTTCAGCACCACGACCTACAACTACCGCTACGGATGGCGCGATAAGGCCAATCAGGAGTGGATTCCGAGCCTCGTTTTTTCCTATATCCAGTCGCTCAAGATCCACGAGGCCGACCGACCCACGAAGTCGGGTCTGTGCGAGGTGACCTGGTCGGACGATTTCCACCGCAGACCGGAATCGGGGAATCCCAAGGGGCTCGCTTTCAACCGTTTCGTCTC
>CAKZKU010000162.1 GCA_937124545.1 uncultured Microbacteriaceae bacterium
GCGGCGGGCAGGACCACCGACGGCGCGGGAGGTGTCGAGTATCTGGAAGGCGTTCTTATCGGAGAAGTCTTTGTATTGGCCAGTGGCGGCTGGAACGATGACTTCGGGCGCGATGAAATCGGCCAGGGAGGAGCGGAGGTCTTGGGACAGACCGCGGGCGTAGTTGGTTAAGGTAACATGAAACTTTGAACTGCTCATAATTGGATAGGATCGGTTGGGTGTGAGTGTGTGATTTTAGATTTAAATTAGTTTCCTACGGAAAGGCGGGTGGATCACACCCAACCTCGGAGTCACATGCGGCGTATTCCTCCGTCGTGCCTGCGGTCACGTAGCTTGCTACGCTCCTTTGGCACTCTGTCGTCAAGCGCCACATCTGCTCTCCGTCCTATCCAATTCTGGAATGGGAGGGAGTGGATCGGGATGTGTTGGCGTATCATTAAAAAATGGGAGTGGTTTAGAAAGTTAGCCTCAAGCGCCACATCCATTTCCCGTCCCATCCGTTTCTGGGATGGGCTGGCGATGATAGAACTGGGGTTGTGTATCATCTCAAAAATGGGAATTGAATGGGATCGGTTGGGTGATTAAACGGTGGATTCGGGCCTAAAAAGGACGGCTTCGATGAGCTCGCCTGCGACGCCGGTTTCCAATGCTTGGGCGCATGTGAATAGCGCCGAGGCGTGAGATGGGGTAATCATTTCACCGCCGTCACGGACGGCGAGCAGCTCGCCTGGAGTGGCAACCGTGAAGGCGAGTTTCACTTTGACCGTTCCGGCGAGGCCGCCGGACAAGACAGCCACGGAAGTTTTTTCATCAACATCCGTGCCATGCACGATGACCCCGAAGGGTTGCTTGCCACCACTGGAAGAATACGTAGCAATTGTGCCGTCTGACTCGATTAGGACGACGTAGCCCTCTTTACCGGTGAGGTCAGCTAGTGGCGTGAATGGAAGGATGGCGTTGGTGCGGGTGAGTTTGGACATGAGATTTGATTACGGATTGGTGATTATTGATTACGAATTCTTTATCGGAAGAGATCCGGTGCGTCGGCCTGAGCCTTGGCGAAGATGGTTTGGAAATCGGCGCCGGGGTGTGCGGCCTGCACCTCGGCGAGCTTCTTTTGCTGGAGGTGCATCTTGTCGAGGAGGCCGGACTTCGGGTCGTCGCCGTCAGTCACTTTGGCGAGGACGGGGTTGACGGGCAGAGCTTCGAGGGCCTTGACGGCACTCTCGCGGTCCCGAAGAAGCGCACTCAGCCAGAAGGCCTTCGTGCTGGTATCGCCGGGGACGATGCGTCCAGCGTTGACGGCATCGGCCAAGGCAGCCTCGGCTTCTTTGGCGCGGGAGGTGCGGCGCTCCTGATGGAGCGTTTTGATCTCTTTGTCCTGGCTTTCGACCAGATCGCAGAGGCGGTTGATTTTACTTTCGATGGGGGACATGGCGTAATTGGGTGGATTGATTATTGGGCACGTGGGAGGTCTTGGGTCTGCCGGCGGCGGACTTCCTCGCGGAAGCGTTCGCGGGTCTGGCCGGTGGTGAATTCCTGAAACTCGATGAGATCGAGATCGGAGAGCTGACGGAGCGCCTCGGGATCGCTAGCGATTTCGTCGAAAATGCGGCTTGGTGCATCTTCGGAACGGGCATCCTCCTCAGCGCGTTCTCTTTGGTAATCGCGGTATTCTTCCTCGGAGCGGCGTTCTTCTTCTTGGAATTCGGGGTCGCTGTCTTTTCCCGGTGCAGGAGTAGCTCCTTCAGGTTTCCTGCTGGGGCCGGCTCCGCCGCGGCCATCGCCCCAAGTCTGAGAGAGGCCAGGCCAGCCCATGGCACGGCGGGCACGCTCGGAGGCGGCACGGGACTCGTCGGACCAGTTGGCTTGGACGAGCTCGAGGGTGCGGTCGAGGCGGGACTCGATCGCCTGAATGATAGTGGGATCGAGCTCCAAGGGCGGCAACGACGGAGCGTTGCCCTCCAGGGTTTCGCTTTTCGCGAACAGAGGCGCGATGGTTTTGAAGGCGGCGCGGTTGACGAGGCCCCCCATGTTCGTTTCCGAGCCGATCACATGGCCGGCCTCGTCGGGCACAAAAGTCGGCGAGAAGCGGCGGAAGGTTTTTTCCGTGACGGCCTTCTTACCCGCCCCACTCCATTCGACCTTGGCGCGGACGCCTCCAGCCAGCGGGTCATCACCCGCCCAGTAGAACTCGGTCGGCCAGGCGGCGGCTTCGCGGTCTTCGTGATTGAAGTCGAAGAATGGGCGGTCGTCATTACCCTCGGTGGCCTTGGTCAGTTGCTCCTGGAGAAACTTGTTAAGCGTCTCGGCGGTCGAAGAATTAACAGTGATATCGAGGGATACCGGCTTGCCGCCGCGCGATGCGTTGATCCGGTGGGTGCCGGGGGGCATGTATTGAAGCTCTTGGGGAGCTTCAATAATGGCTGATGACTGATTGCTGATGGCTAATTCAGTCGTTAGGGCCGCTTTGATTGCTTCGGGCATGGGTCGAGATTTGAGTCTCGGGATGCGCGATGCGAGCGGGTGGTTTCACTGGGAGTGACTGTGTTTCACTCCGTTCATGAATGATGGCGGAGGCTCGCCGTAGATGGCGAAGCAATGATGGCGGATGGCTTTTTAAACCGCTAATGGGCGCTAATTGGACGCTAATTTGATTTGACTTCCGTTTTGCTGCATTGCAGTATTGCGGCATGGCTA
>CAKZKU010000163.1 GCA_937124545.1 uncultured Microbacteriaceae bacterium
TGCAAAAGCTGACGCCGTCACTTGTGAGATAGCAGAGGCCACGTTGATCTCGATAGACGAGGCTGTCGTTGATCAGATTTTGCAATCCGTTTTCATATCGCCTGTATTGCGGTGAACCAATTCCGATGCCGAAACCCCAGCGCTGCAGGGAGTTTTCGCCAAACAGCTCCTTCTGAAAGTGCCAGAGCGTAGAAAGAATTTCTATAGACTCGTAAGGGAGCTTCAGGACTGCCTCTGAGGGAGACTGACTGTTTGCTTCAGAAATCCGTTCTTCCAGCTCTGCCGAGGTTTTTCCCCTGTTATCTGCGACTGCCCTGGCTTCGATCCCGTCCTTCCCAAATTTGAAGGTATCAAAATATGTGGTGAGGGTTTTAAGCAGGGGTGGAAGAAATGTGAGCACCAGCAGTCCGATTGCGTAGCCGTCGACCGCGATGATTTTCGTGATGTGTAAGGCCGTAACGATAGCGAGGACAATGAAGGGCCACCCACGTAGGATTGTCCCCTTGAGCATTGGCCATTTCTTTTGGTTGGTCTGTGACATGAAAATTAAGCTGCGGATCCGTTGAGGTTAGTTAGGAGTTCAAGAAGGGCATCGACCTGCTCAGAGTCGGTAAAAACCCCGTCGATTCCTGCGTTGTGAATGTGGGTGAAGGGGGATTCCCAGAGACGTTCGAGTTCGATGGCACCGTAGGTCGAGATGTGCGCTTTGAGCATTTCGAGGAAACGGATCTGGTTGGCATTCAAAGTAGGATACTGCTGAACGAATGCCTTGAGGTGTTGGTCGACCTTGGCGGCATCCATGCCGACGATGCGGCGGATTGCCAGAGCCAGGCTCTTGGACTTGTTCGGGTAGTGCTCAAGGAGATCCTCAAGCCGAAGATCAGGATCCTGGAGCAAGACGCTGGAGGCGAGTTCCTGGAGGTCGGCTTCTGCCACCGGTTCTCCGGAGCGAATCTTTTTGAGGGCATCACTCTCCTCGAAGAGTTCTTTGAGGACAGACTCCACGCGCGTGCGGTAGGCCGCGAGGTCCATACCCTCAAGTTTCACCTTGTGTGGTGTGGAGTTGAATTCCATCTCGTTCTCCGCCACGTTTAGGTAAATCGGCTTGGCCCGCTCGCTATATAATAGCTTTCGGAAACGCATGATTCCCCGGAGTTCCTGACGTAGTGAATCAAGATCCGCGATGGAGGCCTTCTTGTAGAAAGCGATCTGCTTCGCCTTCTCGATGGAAGAGAGTTTCTCCTGAACGGGTTTCAGATTGATGGGCAGGGCGCTGACTTGATTGATGATTTCATCACGAGTGCTTTCCGATTCAGCTGACCCTGAGAGTTGAGCTGAAATCATACGCGTGATCAGAAGATCAAACTTGAGGGCTGCTTCGTCTCCCCGGACATCGCGCCACTGCATGAGCGGTGAGATGGTGGAGCGCAGTGTCGCGATGGTGGAGTTGTCAAAGGCTTCGAGCACTCTGTCCTTCTGCATGCTGCGGATTTCTTTCCACTTTTCTTTGATGGAGAGGCAATCACCGGGAAGGGCGGCGATATCAGCGGCCAAAAGCTTGGAGGTAAGTTGGAGGGTTGGGAGTTCTTGCTTCAGAATGGCCGCTTCGCCCAGGGCGATGCGCGCTTCGAATAACTGCTCGGTCAAAGACTTGGAGACGGAGGGCTCGGCTTCCTTGGTCAGTTCATCGAAATACTCAAAATTTCCCCAGTGATCGAAGATACGAAATTCGGATTTGTCTTTCCCTGGCCCAAAAAGGTTGGGGCAGAGACGTGTTCCGCGACCGATCATCTGCCAGAATTTGGAGTAGGATTTAACCGGCTTGGCGAAGACGAGATTTACCAAAGAGGGAATATCAATCCCGGTGTCGAGCATGTCGACAGAGACTGCGATGGTGAGATTCTTGCTGCCGTCTGTGGACTTGAAATCGTCGATGAGTTGCTCGGCACGAGGTTCGTAGTTGTCGATCCTGACACAGAAGTCCCCACCAAATTGAGGGTAGAGTTCGTCGAAAATCTCAACAAGCAGTTTTGCGTGGTTGTGGTTGCG
>CAKZKU010000164.1 GCA_937124545.1 uncultured Microbacteriaceae bacterium
TCGTTGCGATAGCGAGCCCACCAAGCCCGCGCGGGAATCGTGCGATACGGAATGCGAAAATCGATAGTTGCCGAAATGTTGAAGTAATCAACTGCCGTCCCAACACCATTGAAAACTGGCTTAATGTTGAAACTTGTCATAGCAGCCTGGCCGGGCAGCCACAAATCGCCAAAAACGTTGTACGTGTCCGAGTTGACTGAATCCATGTATTGCAGCGCGAGCGTGCCGTCGAACGCGAGGTAGTTCCGTCGCACTCGCAATCGCATGTCCGAAATGGTTTTTGTGATGCCATGAACAGGCTCGCCGACTGTTGTGCAGGTCGGAACTCCATTGGCATCCTCATCGATTTCCGCTTCTGACGACAGACTGCCATAGTCGTATTCAGGTGGTTGCTGCAACGGATCGCCATCGCCGCCAAGCGCCACTTCGCCTTGATACTGCACCGACACAATGGACATGACCAGGCCGTGAGTCGTCAGACTGCTCTGGGTGCAATACACGTTGCTGTAGTTCGGATGCAAGTCGCCGACTTGCGGCACTCCGCTCGCACCTTCAATTTCCGCTTCTGTTGAATCCGCTGTGTGAACGACCTGATACGCTGAGCTAATTGTTTTGCTAACTTTGGTTCGTCCGTCTGAGTTTGTAGAACTTGTCAATCGGCTCCACATCTCAGTCACGCTAGAGATTGTCATACGCCAACCTCCTGCACTTCAAGTTGCTTCTTATTGACAAGCCTTACTAACGCTCTTTCAACTTGCTCCAGCAGTTTATTTGCCGCTGACGATTGCGAGACTAGCTGCTTGGTATTGTCTGCAACCGGGTCGACTCGCTGACCGCCACCGGACAGTAGACGTGACTCTTTCGCTTGCAGTCCCGAGTCACCGCCCCCGGCTTGTTTGACGTTCAACCCAAGGAAGGATTCTTGCAGGCCAGCTAGTTGGGCAGCAATTCCCGCACTTAGTCCCTGTTGCTCGAACGCAAACGCTTGTGCAGCTTCGCGGCCCTGAGTCATCAAGACAAGCTGTTGCTTCAACCCGCTCAAGAAGCCTTTTTGTGTCTGTCGCTTGCGGTCTTCAATTTGTTTGAGGCTGGCTGCGTTGCGCTCTGCCGACCGCTTGGCTTCTTCCTGGGCTCGCTTTTCTTTTTCGATTGTCTCTTGCTTCGTAGCCTGCAATCTCTGCTCGGCTTCGATTCTTGCAAGCACAGCATCACGCTGCTTTACTAACGCAAGCGTTTCTTCGAAAGTTTCATCTGTAGAATTCCGACGTGCCTCAATCTCTAGCTGCTGTTCTTTCGTGGCGTTGAGCATCTCGAGTTCTTGCCGTAGCGAACTTTGAAAATCTAGAGCACGCTCAGTGAGAGCTATAGATTCCTGACGCTTTGCATTTTCCTGTGACCTCGCGCTAGTGAGGTCTAGCAACTGGTCACGCTGATCTCGCAACGTAGCAAGCTTTTGCTTTTCCGCTTCCAATTGAGCTTCTAGGTTTGGAAGTTCGTCGCCTCTGGTCAGCAAGTTTGATACTGCCTCCCCAGTGTTGAAACCAGAAAACAGCAACTTGTAAGAATCATTGAGCTCTTGAATTCGGGCTTCGGTGGCACCGATGAACTGGTTCGTGCTTGTCAAATCTTTCTGCACACGGTCAAGCAACGTTTCCGCGGCTGCAATTCGCCCGTCGCCTTCCAAATCGATCTCTTGCAGCTCTAGATTGAACCGCCGAGAAGCAACCGACTGTGCATAGCCATCGATTTCTGCGAACGAAACGCGAGCTTTTTCTAGCTCATCGTTCCATCGCTGTGTTTCAAAAACTACATCGCCGATCGCTTTGCCGACCTGAAATGCGATGACGCCAGTAGCAGCGACCAACCCAGCTTTGAACGCCAATGCTCCCGCTGTCCCTGTTTCCGCTACCTCCGAAAATGCCGACATGCGATCAGTCAGCGTAGCAACTTCGCCTGTGAAGCTACCTAGCTGCGAGCCACCAAGAGTAGCAGCGAGAGTGCCAAACAGTTCCGTTGATGCTTTGCCCTTGCTGGCTGCATCTTTGAAACTATCCCCGGCTTTGTCTGACGCCTTCGCAACCTGAGTGATTGCGCTGGCCTCGTCTTGCGAAGCCTCAGAAAGAGACTCAATGCGCTTTTCTAAGCGAGCCTTGGCAGTGGTGAACTTGTCGGCACTGATAGCACCCTGATCGTACAGCTCAGTGAGTTGCGATAGTTCGTTTTGCTGTCGCTCTAACTGGGTCAGCGTAGCACGATAGATTGCATCGGCTTTGCGCTGAGCTTTCGCAAACTCATCCGAAGACTTGCGTATGACCTCACTTGCTTGGTCATCTGCTTTGATTCGAATTTGTACCGATTCGCTAGTCATCGTTTAGAACCAAGGCATCCTCATGCTGCATGCTGTTGACGAAATCTACAAATTCTGCCGACTGATCTAGCAACCCACCGGTGATAGGTGGAATGCCCTGCAAAAATAATTCCATCGCTTTCAGTGGTGCTACCAAGTCTCGCACCATCGCTTGCGGACACTCGGACACCGACCACGAACCATACTCGCAAGCCTCGCAACCCATGCCCTTGCATTCCGAGCACTGAATTTCCAAGCCTTCCAAATCCTGCTTGCATTTAGTCCCGCAACCGCGACACAACTTGCCGTGCCTAATTAGCGCCGCTACCCGTCGCTTTTTTTTTCTTCCACTGCATCAAAATGCCGGTTGTACGCCACCTTTGTCAGCAACTCTCTCGCCTCTGCATAGCTCAACACATCGACGAAACTGTCGGGCGAAAACGGAATCTCTTGTTGCGTTGTGGGGTCTACCATGCCGGACCACCCGATGACTACTTCTGCCAGCTTCTCGCGTGTCATTTCAAATAGCCGCTCTAGCGTTTCGTCGCTCTCAGTCCAAGCATCGAGCACTTGGCCAATCGCTAGTTGCCCTCGCATCGACTGTGATTTGGCGTAAAACGTAGGGCAGGGCGTTTTGTCTTTGTCGCAATCTAGAACGACTGGATACTTTTGCCCTGGCTCCAGGAAAACTGGCACTAGCTAGACTCCGTAAAGATGATTTGCAATTCCTGGTCGTCAGTTGCTCCGTTCTTGTTGCAACTGTATGTGATGTCGTCAATTTGGATGCCTTCGCGGTCACCCTCTTGCACGTTCGTGATCTGAGCCTTGGGGGCACTGATTTCAATTGTGGACGTGCTAATTCCATCCAGCGTCACAGAAAACTCTGCTTCTGTTGACGCTAGCCAATCCCCGTAATCGTCTCGGGTCGCAACTAACTGCGATTCCGGATTCGCGGTGATGGTTGGAGCTCGATTTGTGATCACCGCATAGTCAAAGCCTGCCGCCGAGGCCGCACACTCACGAAGCGTCACAGTATTCCCCGCATCAAACGTGATTTGTTCGACGCATAGATTGTTTGAATTGAATTGAGTTGTCGCCGTCGCATACCGCAAAGGCTTGTCATTCGGATAGGTAGGCGACAACAAAGCAGTGTCGGTTACTGGCTGCCAAACCCCGGTGAATGTCCAGTCGCAATAAACCATGTCACCGGTAGGGCAAACAATCTGGAAAGTACCAGCCGCCCCAACAAGTTGCTTGCGCAGCCCGTCTTCGTAGACTCCCATTGTCAGCGTTTTGACGTTAGAACCCGGCGCTTCTGAGGTCGGATTGAATGTCTGGGAACTGTCGACCCAACCGCAAGCAGGCAGCAATATTGCTGCCCAAGACGGCATCGTTACAGTGCCATCCCACCAGATTTCAGTGCGGAATGTCAGAGAACCAGCCCGCGAACCTGGGACGCCCGAGAGCATGCCGAATCCGGCCTGGGCTTCGCGGGTTTCGACTTCAATGTTTGCTTGCGGCACTGGGTTGTAGACGTTGAAAGCAGCGTCGGCGTTCGCTAATGTTTCAGCGGTGCCTGGCGTAGCTTCAACCTTTGCAGCCAGCAGTCGTTTTCGTCTTAATAGTGGCATTCTAGATCGCTCCTGAGGCTCGCAAAATGTTTAGCTTGATTCTTCGCTCGAGCTGCTTTCGCAACTCCTGGTCGGCTTTTTTGATAATGGCAGGGCTCATTTTTCGCTTCGTGAACACACCCCAAGGTGACGGACCACGAAGTTTTCGGATCGGCAGTCGACTTTTGCCGACTCGCTTAAAGACGTTCCCTCTCCAACTCGCCTTCATCAGTCCTTGGAACGCGCCTTGTACCGTTTTCCGTCCTGACCTTTTGCTGATCCGGTAACTGACTCCCGACTTGTTTTGCTTAGCCCCGAAATCTCGCAATGGAATCCGGTTGGTTTTGGCGAGCGTCACAACTGCTAGCGTGTCAGTCTTTTTTGCTCGCCGCGTTTGTTTCAATGTCTTGTTCACGGCTTTGGCTTTTGCCGCTATCTCGTCGCGAATCTCTCGACTCATCGCAGTTCGAACCGACTTCGACGTGGCGTTGACTGCCGC
>CAKZKU010000165.1 GCA_937124545.1 uncultured Microbacteriaceae bacterium
GAGATAATCCTCAAGAGTCGGAAGCACCACCACTTTTACTCCCAGCTCTGACGCGGCAAGGTAGACACGTGCAATCAATTCAGACGTGGCGGAAGGGATTGCCACGATTACGGCCTCAACGTTGAAATCCGTGACAATCTGCGAAAAATCTTCCCACGCTCCCCCCATGGGAACTCCCGCTATCCACCGGTTGCTTTTCTGAGCAGAATCATCCATCAAGACAACCGGAAAGAACTCGCTCCCGGGGTCAGACTTAAGTTGGGGCACCACTCTTAAAGCCGTGGTACCCACCCCGTAAACAACTGCTCGGAGTTTCCCGGCGGAATTGACTCGGTTCGGAGTTGTGAGCGCCCGCAGGCGAGCCCGAATCCCGGCGGCCAATACGAGAGAAATTGGAGCGGCAATCAAAGCAGCACTTCGCGCAAACTCGATTAGGCTGCCCGTAATGACATTAATTGCGCCCGAGGCTACGGCCGCGATACCGGCTGTCGCCACGAGAGCAACAATCTCCTCGAGGGTCCCCACAACAAAACGATCTCGATACAGGTGAGTGAAAAACCCTGCGACGATCCAGAAGACGGCGGTCATAAGTCCGAGCGCCAGTGACAGCAACCACAACGCTAGCCCCACGGAGAATTCGTATCTCAGAAGCACAGCCACCTGTGCAGCGAAAACGATGACTATCGTGTCGAAAATGATGAGGCGGGAGAATTTAGTCTTCCGAACCAACCGCTGATTCTCTGTCGTGTTTGCCACCTCTCCAGCCTACTGGCGGTCTCTGCAGCCATCAGCAACCACACCACTCTGTTAGCCAAAGTAGCTACGAACTAACCCTTGGACAGGTTCGCAACGACGGCCACCACCGATATCATCATTGGGTGCACGCCATTAGAAACCACAAGTCAGGTAATACGCGTTCGGAGAGCTCAGGAGTTCAAGTTGCGGTGGTTGGTCTCGGGTACGTCGGGCTGCCTCTCGCATTAGCCTTTGCCGAGGCTGGTCTCAAAGTGATCGGAATCGAAAACGAGCCGGCTCGCTTGGCGAACAGCGCAGGTGGGGTGTCTCCGATGGAGGATGTTTCGACGCTGCAGTTGTCAACTGCCATCACGAGTGGCGGGTTTACGGTAACCGCGGATCACAAGCTG
>CAKZKU010000166.1 GCA_937124545.1 uncultured Microbacteriaceae bacterium
AGGATTGGTGTTCGGAGGGGCCGGTGCTTCTAGAAGAACAGGTCCACTTTTCGCGGGAGCTGGCTTTGCTGAGTGCTCGCCGAACGTCCGGCGAATGGGTGCCGTGGCTCCCCGTGGAAACCCGACAAAAAGGTGGCGTGTGTTCAGAGGTTCTTGCGCCAGCGCCCGGAGTGGACGATGCCCTGGTCGCACATTCAAACGACCTGTCAAGGACCATTGCGGAGAAAGTCGGCATCGTCGGAGTGCTAGCGGTTGAAGTATTCCAGATGGAAGATGGGTCGTTGCTCGTCAATGAGCTCGCAATGCGCCCCCATAATTCAGGTCACGTTTTCACTGAGCTCTCGATTACCAGTCAGTTTGAACAGCACCTGCGGGCGGTGGCTGATCTCCCACTGGGCTCTACTGACCTCGTCCAACCTGCAGGTGTCATGGCCAATGTGTTTGGCAGCCTCTCGGTTATTGGTAAGGAGAAGGCTTGGAGAGTCGTTCCGGAGGCCAAAATTCACGACTACGGGAAAAGTGCAAGACCTGGACGCAAGGTTGGCCACGTTGTCGTTATTGGACGTGACATGCAGAACGTGGTGGAGCGGGTAGACCAAGCCCGGGACTCAATTATTGAGGCCAGTTAGGCTATAGCCATGAGTAGCGTCAAAGTAGCTGTGGTGATGGGATCAGACTCCGACTGGGATGTGATGAAGCCGGCGGTTGATGTCTTGCGAGACGCAAAAGTCGATGTGATTTCGGAAGTGGTCTCGGCCCACAGGACTCCAGAAAAAATGATGACTTTTTCCCAGTCTGCCCAATCAGAGGGGTTCAAAGTAATCATTGCCGGTGCTGGTGGCGCAGCCCACCTTCCCGGAATGATCGCATCGATGACTCGGCTACCTGTTATCGGCGTTCCGGTTGCGCTGCGGACGCTCGATGGAATGGATTCGTTGCTGTCGATTGTGCAGATGCCCAACGGGGTACCGGTGGCGACGGTGGGTATCGGTCAGGCAAAAAACGCAGGGATATTGGCGCTGAGAATATTGGCGTTGGAAAACGAGAGCGTTGCCAAGAGCCTCGAGGAGATGATGGCCGAACAAACACGGCAATCGCTCACGAAAGTCCTGCCAACTTCGAGCTAAGTCAGCTGTCGGATTTGCCAGCGGGCTCGGAGTCGAAGGCCAGTAATCAGAGCTAGTCTCAAAGCCCCTTGCCACGGATGAGGGTAGAGCTTTGACAGGAACCTTTCCGCGCTGCGGTGGTGGGCGAGAATCATCTCCTTTTCGCGCAATGATGTGGCGTGTGCGCCGGAATGAGTAATTTCGGCTTGAGGTACGTACACATTGCGGTAGCCGGCGCTTTTGGTTCGCCTGCCCAGGTCAACATCTTCAAAAAACATGAAAAACGCCTCGTCAAATCCCCCAATAGCCTCAAACACCCCTCGTTTCGCGAGCAGAAACGACCCCGATAGCCAGCCCACTGAGCGCGGGGCGCTTCCTGTGTAGCCGCCTAGGTATCGCGTCGTCCATCGGTTAGCGGGCCATATCCGTGCGAATAGAGCGTGTCCTATGCCGATTCGAACACCGGGGATCTCTCTCGCTGAGGGATAGATTGATCCATCGGAAGATCGAACCGCCGGCCCAAGAATGGCCGTATTGGAAAAGACATCCACTGCGGATAAGAGTTTTTCGAACGTGGTTTCGCTCAAACGGGTGTCAGGGTTGCAAATCACTACCCAGTCAATCTCGTGGTGAAGCTCTTGCACCCCTCGATTTGCTGCCGCACCGTAGCCGGGGTTTGCTGGCAGATGAAGCACTCGCAGCGGGAGGGAGGGCCAGTCTCGGGCGTCTATGGACGAAGCTGGCGAATTGTCGACCACGACAATTGAGGCCGGCTCGATTGTTGACTGGACGATACTGTCAAAGAATCCTTCCCATTCCGCCGAGGATTCGTAGCCGATAACCACGATTGCAAGGTTCTGCTGGGTCATCAGGGCTGCTCTGGGAGTGCGAACCGAGACAAACCACATTCCCATGCTTCCGCCAGCGCATCTTCCCACTTTCTCGGGGCGGGAAGGCCCCTCGTCAACCATTCGTCGTGCCCGAGGACCGACCACGCGGGCCGGGGCGCAGGTCTACTGAAGGTCTCGCTCGTGGTCTCCCGCACCCTTGATGAGTCCCAACCTGCGAGTTCGAAGAGTCGTGACGCCAAGGCGTGCCACGTCGTCTTTCCGGAATTGGTCGTGTGAAAAACTCCGTTAGAGATGTCCGCGCCGATCAGGCGTGAAATCATTCTGGCGACATCAACTGTCCAGGTGGGCTGGCCCCACTGGTCGTTGACGACATCGAGGTGCTGCCTTGATAACCCTGCCTGCAGTATCGACCGGGGGAAGCTTGTACCGTGCGCGCCGTAAAGCCACGACGTTCGCAAGATGATTGTGGAGTCGGGGTTTTCGGCTAGCACCGCTCTCTCGCCCGCCAGTTTTGATTGGCCGTAGACCGACTGAGGGTTCGGGACTGCGTCCTCACCGTAAGGAGTTGAAGCTGTGCCATCGAATACGTAGTCCGTGGAAATTTGAAAGAGTGTTGCCCCGATAACTCGGCACGTCCGCGCAAGGTTGCGGGGCCCGTCCGCGTTGATGGCAAACGCTTCGTCGCGCTGGCTTTCGGCGTCGTCTACGGCTGTGAAAGCTGCTGCGTTGATGACGATGCTGTAGCTCTGGAGAGCCTCTGCGAGGTCGCTTGAGTTCGTGATGTCGAGTTCATTGCGACCAAAAGGGTCAATTTCATAGTCGTCGAGCCCCGCAACAAGGTCTCTTCCCAGCATCCCCCGGGCACCGACAACGGCAATCCTCGTCATAAAGCTGAGTGCGCCTTGAGTGGCTCCCACCAGGCGCGATGGTTGGTGTACCAATCGACGACGGCCGCTAGTCCCTCAGCAAACGAAACTTGAGGTGAGTACCCGAGCTCGCGCGAAATTTTGCCAATATCGACGCTGTAACGGCGGTCGTGGCCTTTGCGGTCCGCAACCCGGGTGATAAAGGTTTCATCCTTCCCGAGAGCGTCAAGCAGCAACTGCGTCAGCTCTGTGTTCGAAAGCTCTGTCCCACCACCGATGTTATAGATTTCTCCCGCCCTGCCCTGGTTCAACACCAGGGCAATCCCGCGGCAGTGGTCGTCGACGTGAAGCCAGTCCCTAATGTTTTCGCCATCTCCGTACAGCGGCACCTGTTTATCGTCGAGAAGATTCGTTACGAATAGCGGGATCAGTTTTTCCGGAAAATGATGAGTTCCGTAGTTGTTGCTGCATCTCGTGATTGAAGCGTTCAGGCCGTGCGTGACGAAGTAGCTGCGAACGAGCAGGTCACTTGCCGCTTTGCTCGCAGCGTAGGGAGAGTTTGGCAGTAGGGGTTCTCGCTCATCCCACGAACCCTCATCGATACTCCCGTAGACCTCATCTGTCGATACGTGAACAAAACGAGGAGTGCCGAGCCGGAGGGCTTCGTCTAGCAGGGTCTGGGTCCCTAAGACGTTAGTTTCAACAAATATGCGGGAGTCGGTCACAGAACGGTCCACATGGCTCTCTGCTGCAAAGTGAACGACAGCGTCATGATCTGCCAACGCGTCGGCCACAGCGTCTGCGTCGCGGATGTCACCTTTTACGAACGTGAAGCGGTCGGAACCGGCAACTGATTCAAGGTTCGAGAGGGTCCCTGAGTACGTAAGAGCGTCAAAAACCGTCACCTCCGCTCCCTCAAGACCCGACAGGGAATTTTCGATTACCATCCGGACGAAGTTGGAGCCTATGAAGCCGGCGCCGCCGGTAACGAAAAGTTTCACTGGGTCTCTCCTTGGATTTCGTGACCAGGTGAACTCGAGTCTACTTTGTGACACTTTCTCGTGGTGATGGCCGATCTCGCGAGTAGGTTAGTGGGGTGTCAAAGTCCCACAAACTGGAAGCAATGCCTCATCCGCGCCCTGAATTGTCTATCGTTTTTGCGTACTACGAAAACCCGCAAATGTTGCAGTTGCAGTGGGAGGAAATCAGCCAATACCCCGACGACCTCAAGGCTCGGATGGAAGTACTGGTTGTTGATGATGGATCCCCAGTGCATCCCGCGGGTGAGGTGGGGCGACCAGATGGGTTGCCGAGGAGTTTGGTCTTCCGACTCCGGGAAGATTTGCCGTGGAATCAAGATGCGGCTCGGAATATCGGCGCCCATGAGGCACGGGCGCCGGTGTTGCTATTGACAGACATTGACCACATCATCCCGGAGGCAACCCTTCGAGGAATCCTAGACACGAAAGTTCGCGATGGGGTGTTTTATAGCCTCGGTCGAATCAAATATGTTGGTGGAGCCCCTAGTGAGCCTCATCCCAATAGTTACGTTCTCACGAAGCAGACGTATTGGGACATCGGCGGTCACGATGAGGACTTTGCCGGTATTTATGGCAAGGATTTTCTCTTTAGGAAGAGGTCTTTTCGCCGGGCGAGCGAGCACAAACTGCCCGATTTAGTTCTGGCCCGCGTCGGGTCAACGCACTTCCCCGACGCCAGCACCCGAACTCTTCGGCGGGACAACAGCTTGAGCAAGCGGGTCTGGGGCTATCTGCTGGAATGGCTCAAAGCGGCCCGGCTCTGGAGGGGTATTCAAACGCTCACTCACCCCTACGACAGGGTGGTGTGACGCCCGCGTCCAGGGCACACGGGACTTGGTAGGCTTCGCGGGTGGATATTCGCGCGTTGTCGGTACCTGGATCCTTTGTTGTGGCCCCGAAAATTCACGCCGACTCGCGTGGAGAGTTTGTCGAGTCTTTCCGTCGGGACATTCTGCGTGATGCGACAGGGCTTGACTTTGCTGTTGCGCAAGCAAAC
>CAKZKU010000167.1 GCA_937124545.1 uncultured Microbacteriaceae bacterium
AAACATACAACGGGGTGCGATTGACACCGGGTCTGCCATCCTGGAAATGGTGGATGGTTTCCGCGAGATAGCGGTGTTGTCAAAGCAGGATTTCTTCCTTTCCCGATTCATCGAAGCCAAGAAGCTGAGTGCGCGCACCGGCGTTACGCTTCAGGTGCTCAAGAGCCTTCCTCGTTACATCGCGGAGTCCGGGCTCATTATTGGGGCTCTCGGGTTTTTGGTGTGGCAACTTAGCCGGGGTTCGCTTGGCGAGGGACTCCTTGCTCTGGGAATTTTTTTGGCCGGCTCGTTTCGGATTATGGGAGCAATTCTTCCACTGCAACAGATTTGGAACCAGCTCCGAATTTCGCAGCGGTGGGTATCCGCTGCCCAGGAGGTTCTGGGTCAGCTGCGCGACACCCCCGAGCTCTTGGATGCAAGCATTTACGCACCCACGCATATCGCGCAGAGCGCGTCAGTGACCTCAGACCGGCTTGCCCTGGGCATTGAGTTGCGTGATGTGACCTTCCGCCATCTGAACGCGCCGAGCCAAACTATCGACTCCGTTTCCTTGTCCGCCCCCGCCGGCAGCTTTGTGGCTGTCGTCGGGCCATCTGGAGCGGGAAAAACAACGTTGGTCGATCTGATTCTTGGTCTGTACAAGCCTGACCGTGGAAAGGTTGAACTCGACGGCGTGGATCCCGAGGTACTTCGAGCGGAAAACCCAGGGCTTCTGTCGTACG
Organism: uncultured Microbacteriaceae bacterium; assembly: GCA_937124545.1. GTDB lineage: Bacteria > Actinomycetota > Actinomycetes > Actinomycetales > Microbacteriaceae > Pontimonas. The sequence continues at coordinate 723 of CAKZKU010000167.1, forward strand.
TGCCCCAGAAGCCTGGCCTTGTGACCGGATCGATTGCGGAGAATATTGCGCTCGGCCTGGACGAAGCGGATTGGGACGTTGATGAAATATGGCGGGCTCTTGAAGGCGCTCAACTTGCGGAGCATGTCCGCACTTTGGATAACGGCATCCTGACTGACCTGGGGCCACATTCTGACTCATTGAGTGGTGGGCAGATTCAGCGCCTGGGTTTGGCTCGTGCCCTCTATACAAGCCCTCAACTGATCGTTCTCGATGAAGCCACAAGCGCGCTCGATGCGGCGACCGAGGCAAGCATTGGGGACGCGATTCGCAACCTGGGTCAAAAAACAACGGTCGTAGTGATTGCTCACCGGCTGTCTACCATCCAACACGCGGATACCGTGCATGTGATGGAAAGTGGCAAAATCATCGACAGCGGTACCTTCCCTGAAGTGAGGAAACGTGTCCCGATGATTGAGGAGTATGTCAAGCTCATGTCCTTTGAGAACTAGTGTGGCATTCCCCCTTCTCGCGGCTCAGGTGCCCTTCCTTCTTGACATGGAAACCACGGCCTCGACCAACTCGTTGGTAAGCGAGTTAGCGCCGCTGCCCAGCTACAGCACAGTTATCACGACGAAACAAACTGCGGGTCGTGGGCGTCTCGGTAGAGAGTGGCTTTCTGAACCCAACGACTCGGTGGCGCTCAGCATTGTTGTGCCCTTTCAGCAGAACAACCTGGAGCTGACCCCCCTTCTCATGGGAGTGGCCGTGCTGCGAGCCGTTCGAGCGATTGGCGTCACGCAGGCGGAGCTGAAATGGCCAAACGACATTTTGGTTGGTAAGCGGAAAATTGCCGGAATTTTATGTGAGGTAGTGCCCTGCGGACAGATAATCGCGGGGGTAGGGCTCAACCTCCGATTTCGGGACAAACCGCCGACTGGTCAGGCTACGTCTCTTGCCGAACACATCACATTTGAGCCCGAGATACCCGATCGTTGGGCAAGTGCTTGTCTCACCGAACTGCGGGTACTCATCGATGCTGGCTCCCACCGGGCAACATCCGAGGTTCGACAAAATCTCGCAACCATAAACCGCAGAATTGAGGTGGTTGAGTTTGACGGCCAGAGTTGGTTGGGTCGAGCAGAAGATATTGACGCTGGTGGTCGTTTGATTGTCTCTCGCAAAGGGGGAGAAAAGGTTGTGTTGTCCTCTGGCGATGTCCGTCATCTCTACCAATAGGCTCGAACCATGAGAAAAGTAGGGGTGATCGGTGGGGGCCAGCTGGCGCGAATGAT
>CAKZKU010000168.1 GCA_937124545.1 uncultured Microbacteriaceae bacterium
CTATTCACCACCGCAGAGGCTCGTATAAGCCCAGGAAGTACCTTCGATGGGCGGGGGGGCTACTGCTATACTGCCTCCCACTGGAGCCCGCATTCATTGGCTGACAAAATTGGCTTCTTTTCGATTGGATGCAGTTCCCCTGATTCAGAGGTTTCACTTTCCATCAGTAAGCCGTTATCTAGCAACGCTTGAATGTAGGGATTGCTTGTATCTACGAGCACCCAGGTGCCCTCCTTGACCACCATTGTGCCAAAACTCACGCTTCCCAAACAAATGCAAGGCGCCACATCTCAATCCTTCAATCTTTCGTTGTATTGATAGAGCCTATTCCATTCTGCCTGCCGATCGCTGCACCCGCAAGGCATTCCTATCCTGGCGGAAACTCGCTTGAATACTTCACCACCGACCGTAGCTGCATAGCGTTGCACGGTATCGCCCACACCTTCATCAGCGGGGCGTCGGAATCGCTTGACGATACGTGCCCACTTTGGCCACTTATGGGGATCTACTAGCGATTGTTCACTTGCGTCTGTCCATGCTCGCTTGCACACTGGGCAATTCTGCATCTCAGTACGAGTTGACCAGCCTCGCTTGCATGATTCGCAAAAATACTGATAGCTCATAGACTCAGCATTGAGAGCGTGAATGTGTAGCCACTGACATCGCAACAGTTCGAGACTGCCGCCTGATTTGAGTAGCTCGAAAACGGCTCGATACCAGAGGGACAATTGCCGTTTGCCCACGATTCACCAGACCCATAGGAAAAGCTAAATGTTTCTCTTGCAAAGCTCATAGGACGGCATCCGTAATACTCATGCCCACTCGGCAAAGCCGGCGGGATATCTGCATAAGACTCTATTCCTACGTCTACCCCAGTACCGTTGGGCAAGTAGTACATGTGGAGAAGCATGACATACCGAATACGGAAATGAGGGGGATTGGTGATTCCGAAACAGATTGGATAGAAGCCAGGACTATACCCCCATCGAAAACAACCGTAGGGACCGTAGGGCGCGCCTCTAGGGTCTCGTACATAACCGGCACTCGAAACCGCATACAACGGCAGCCAACAATCGGCATCATATGTGCCGTTCAAATCCGAAAACCCGTCTGTAGGCGCGCCTCCAGTCTGGGGAGACATGTCGCCACATGACCAGTCTAATCGTGTTGGTGTACCTGAGACCACCAGTCTAAGTTTAAAGTCTCCAAATCCGCCGATGCAACTACACAGTGGTGGAGGTAGTGTGGGCCCGCAGGTACACGAGCCTATCTGGCATCCGCCTGGACTGTGCTTCTTAAACACTAGCAGGGCTCCACGACTGCGATTCGCTTACCGTACTGATCGAACACAAACGTGATTAGAGTAGAACCAGCAATAGATGCAGACGACGTGTTGTAGATAGTCACGTTTGTCCCTGAATCCACTAAATCCTGGGAAGAATCCTCTTCGAACAAATCACACGTAGCACTACCGCGGGTATAGACACCGCTCGATTCCGTCATGCCGCCAATACCACCGACTGGTGTCAGCGCGTAGCCGGCTTGCTGGCCTCCCCCGCCGGTTTGCATTACTTTCAAGACATCATCGGCTACATCATCGGCCCCAAGTGCAGCAAAGATGCCGCCATCGACCTGGGCTAAATACCATTGCCCTGATACTGGTGCCCAACGCTCGCCTGCCGTGATTGCACCAGAGCTCTTATAGCCTCGCAGGATTGGGCCTAGTTGAGCGGTCCCGAAATCATCTTCAACAACTTCCCAAGGACCATTGAACACGTACCAACCACTCGTACCATCAGCGTCATCGGGCTTGTCGACAACTAGCAGATTGTCGCTGCCAACTTCCTCGGTATCTGTAACCTGCATGCACCCATATGCTGGGATCGTTTCTCCGGAATCATTGCGAAATGGTGCCGGTGTCGGCATCGTAGGCGACACCTGAGGCACTCCTGCACCTGACGCAGTGAGCCTACCTGCTTTATAGTCACGAGCGACGTTTTGCAGGATGCGTAGGAAATCAGGCGAAAGTACAGTCAGATCGGCCAAGGCTTATCCTCGAGTATCGATCAGTAAACGGATTTCGGGGATGACGCCGGCCACCGCAGTTCCCGTAGCTGCATCGTTGACAAGAAACGTCACGACAACATCGAGCACATCGCCGGGATTTAGCGAGGTTGACGTGATTGCAAAGTCAAGATTGGCGAGCGTTAAACTGTTCGCACTCTGGGCTGCTGTCGTGCAAAGGTCTGAACCCACCGCTCCGTCGGAATCGGAAGCGTAGCACTCAACATCGACAGTAGCCGCAGCATCGGCAACCGTTGTTTGCATGCCAGCTCGAACTTGCACGCTGACAGTTTCGCCCGCGTCAAAATTGGGAGGCAGGACAAACGAAAACCCGACTTTCCGCGATGTTGATCCGGCTGCTTTCAGATCGCCAGTTTCGAGCGTTGGAAAATCGGTCCCGAACGTACCAGTTACAAGTCCCAAATCGTCGTTGGCTGCACTTGATGGAATCAGCGTCGCGCGGGCATCCCAAGTTCGGTAGCTCTCGACTGGAACGACATGCTTTGCGTTTGTTCGCTGAGCCAGCTTGCTCGTGGCTATGGCTGCGTTCCCGGCAATGTCGGCATTGGTGAACGATTCACCTGGAACTGTCAGCGTTACGTTTTTGATTTGTCCCATTACAACAATCCTAAACTCGTGTAATTCAGTAGATATTGTTTGACCGGACGCTCGCACCAAAACGCTTCGGCAGTGTCTTCCAATGCCGACCCGTCCGCAGCAATGAGAATCGGCTTATTGACTGGCTCTTTATTTCGGTCGACAGCGCGGTGGATTCCAGAACGACGATAGCCACTGCCAGCGTTCGTGATCGTTACACCGATAATCTGCCCGTCTGTTTGAGCTGTTGCACCGACCTGAGCAGTCCCAGCCGCACCTGAACCGCTGCCGCTGGTGAACGTAACTGTGGGAGGACTGAAATAGTTTCGACCTGGATTTGTGATTGCTACCCCGACGACGTTGCCGCTGGAATTGATGCGAGCGTAACCGGCAGCTCCGACACCACCGCCACCAGAGAATGTGACTTTCGTTTCGTCTCGCACATACAATCCTTCGTTGCGATAGCGAGCCCACCAAGCCCGCGCGGGAATCGTGCGATACGGAATGCGAAAATCGATAGTTGCCGAAAT
>CAKZKU010000169.1 GCA_937124545.1 uncultured Microbacteriaceae bacterium
ACCCAACCGGCCCCGTGCGCGTTACGCTGCCGGAGCCTTGCAGGCCGCGATGGGCTCCCGGACTCGCCAAAACGATCGACCGGCCTGCACTGGCCTCGAGACCAGACCGCCAACCGCGCCAGCGTTCCCGGCCTTCCGTTGGCGAAGGACTTTGGGACAAAGTCCGTATGGATCAAAGCCGCCGAGGTGGGGCCGGGGTCAAGTGGAATAGGGGTCGGGAGTCGAAAAGGTTCCACTTGAGGCCGGGACCGCCCGGCGGCAGCGCGAGAAGATCCGTGACGAACTCGCCAAAACGGGTTCCCGATGCGCATCCCTGCCCCGCCGGTGCTGGTGGGTGGGAACGAAGAAGCCGGGCTGAGGAACGAAGCCGGGGCGATGAGCCGGGCCGGAGGGTGGTGCGGAGCCGGTTGGCGGCATGAGCTGAGGAACGAAGCTGATGCCTGGGGTGCGGCTTGCACGCCGAAGCTCGAAGAGCGAAGGCGTGAGCTGCGGGCGGGCTGGCGCGGCTCCTGCGAGGGAGGCTTCTTTCCGGAGGTCCGCTTGCGGGCCGACCCTGCCGACCGGATAGGTGACTTCACACAACTCTTCGTAATGCGACGGCGAAGGAGCTCTGTGCGGACGACTGAGCGAAGCGAAGGAGTGCAAGCTCTGGGCGACTGGTGCCAGGGTGGAAGGGACCCGCCCACGGTGGGAAGGCAGCCACCCGACAAGGCACGACGCCGTATTACGAAAGTTGTGTGATGGCCACCGACAGCAGGAGACGTGACAGCTTGAGCCCGCTCTGAAAATGTTCCCGACCAGAGGGAGGCTGGATCCAAGACCAAAGAGCTTTGAAGAGCCGAGAGGTAAGAAGAGGACTATCAACGTGGTTGCAAGAGTCTCCGTAAATCGTCCGGCAATCAAAACGCGGCAATCAAAACGCGCGGCAATCAAAACGCGCGGCAATCAAAACGCGCGGCAATCAAAACGCGTCTGGCAATCTGAGATGGGCAATCTGAGATGGGCAATCTGAGATGGGCAATCTGAGATGAGATCTCATTCTTCGCCTGACTTAGTCTTCGCTGTAACAAAACGTAACTGATCAAATGAAGCATAACGCAATGAGATCTGGTTTGAGTTTTCGACCAAACCTTTATCACCCAACTCTACGATTAAAAACCACTGAGCGCCAAATTTCATTGGCAATCCGCCCCGCTTGACAGATGCCCTATTTATCACATTTTCTTCAAGCCGACCTCTTTGAAGTGCGATGAGCACTTTGCCTTCCTCAAGAACGTGTAAAGTATTTTCTGTGAAGATGGATTTCAAAAATGGGATAGTAGTCCCAATTGAAATCACATTACCTGAGAGCAAATCCATGGCAGTCTCAAGACTCTCTTTTGTCAAAGGAGTCTTCGAAAACTCTTTTCGCGCACGGCGGATAAGAGCCTCTTTCTCCTTTGACGGGCCAAATATTTTATCATGCACCTCCCGCGACAAACCTTTTTCCTGACCAAAAATGATCTCACTACCAATCACTGAAAACAGCAAAAAAAGGAGCGATATTCTATTTTTTATAACCATCATTATATCCATCTTTATCTTTATCTGGACAGCAACTCATACACCAAATTTCTGCACTTCTTCCATTCTTAATTGGCCCTTTGCAGATCGTCACCTTTCCTTTATCAACGTCAAGGTTGGAAGGGCCGGGTGGAAGTTTGGGATCTTTCCAAGATTCCCCATGCATATCAAGGTAGTAGCTCCCCATTTTTGTTACATAATTAAAATCACCCTTACCATTTGGGCCGTGGGTAACTGAGTCAGTAGCGGCGGGATCTCCATCCTTCGGAGGATTTTTTGGATCTTTCCAAGCGCCCTGCTTGGACCAAACCACTGGCGTTTGTCCTTTGGGGCATTTCTTTGCTGCCTCCTCTGCCTTTTTTCTACCCTTTGGCCCCGCCCAACATTTAGTTCCAGGATACTCTTCAGGAGTTTTTTTGTGGTCTTTGTCTAGAGCTGAATGACAAATTCCAATACACCCGAACCCTGAATTAATTACCTCATTTTCATTGGGAATCGCACCCCACTCAACTTGCTTTATCCAAAATTCTTTCAGCGTTAAGGTGACACAGTCTCCATCTTTTTTTATAAAGTCCTCAGGTGGAGCAGCCATAGTAAGACCAAGATAATCCCACCGGCCCACCGCATCATTCCCCACCATTCCATAGAGGTTGATTCCCCCGTTTTCCCCAATGGGATCTCTGCTTGGCCACCTCCCTGTCACGGGATCGTAGTAGCGATAGCCGTATTCGTGATTTCTCTCCCTGGCTGAGGGGCAACTTGGGGTGGTTGTAGTGACATTTTGGGGACTTCCGCGGGAGCGCCGAGGAGCAAGGAGTAAGGTC
>CAKZKU010000170.1 GCA_937124545.1 uncultured Microbacteriaceae bacterium
CTTCGTCAAGGTAGTAACGCAGGATGTTCTCTGGTGGGAACTCCCCAACACTGTCTAGAAAGTCATCATGCAGGGAAACGCCGCGAGCCCCGATGGCGGAGGGAGGGTTGTTGCGCAGCTTCGTAGGGATGGAATCGCCCTCGGCTGCCGTGTTGAGCGAGATGGTGATTTGACTCGAGGCAAAACCACCCACCGATGCTTCGATAGTCTTCAGGTAATCCCAGAGAGTTGTGGCTTCGGCGGCGAGCCCATGGACTAAGTCAAGCATCATCAACCCGGCTGAAATGCCGTCTTTGTCTCGGACCACATCAGGCGTAAGGAGGTACCCGAGAGCTTCTTCGAACCCAAAAATCAGATTGGGAACGCGAGAAACATACTTAAACCCGGTCAGAGTTTCCTGGTGGTCGAGATCGAAGTGTTGGGCTATTTTGCCCAACACCGGGGAGCTCACCAGAGAATTTGCCAACGCACCGGTTCGTCCCGACGCTTGTGCTTGCGAGGCACAGTGCCACCCCAGAATCGCCCCCACCTGGTTGCCCGTGAGAGTCACATAATCATTACCGAGCGGCAGCGCCACGGCGAGGCGATCAGCATCAGGGTCATGGGCAAGAATCATCGCAGCCTGGTGTTTGCGTGCCGTTGCGACCGCAAGATCTAAGGCTCCAGCCTCCTCAGGGTTGGGAAACGCCACGGTAGGAAAGGCAGCATCGGGGTCGATTTGCTCGGCCACGGGGATGATGTCGCCAAAGCCCGCGTGGTGAAGCGCTTCACGAAAAGTCCCTGCCCCCACACCGTGCATGGCTGTGTAGACAATGGGGAGAGCGTCCTGTTGAGCATTGACAGGCGCTACCGAGGCAGTGGTGGCTTGAACATAATCGGCAACCAGGCTGAGCGGTGCCTCCTGAACGGCCGAGGAATCTCGTGGGATTTCGTGCCACTCCAGTGTCGCTGCGACGTCGACAATCCGATCTTCGATAGCTCTGTCCACCGGGGGAATGATTTGTGAACCCTGGTCTGCGCCACCGAGGTAGACCTTGTAGCCATTGTCTTCAGGAGGATTGTGGCTGGCGGTAATCATGACACCGGCATCTGCTGTGAGAGCCCTGACGGCAAAGGCGAGAACCGGGGTAGGGAGCTCGACGGGTAGCAAGATCGCTTCCATCGCGTGGCCAGCAAAAATCGCGGCGGTGTCCATTGCGAAAACATCGGAGTTCGTCCGTGCGTCACACCCCACAACAACCCGAAGGCGCTTTCCGGGCGCGGGGCTGATGGTGGTGAGGAGGTGTTGAGCAAGGCCGGCCGTTGTCTGGCCCACCACGACGCGATTCATTCCACGTGGGCCTGGTTGCAGCGGCCCGCGAATACCGGCGGTCCCAAAAGCGAGGCGACCGTCAAAGAGCTGCTCCACCGCCGCTAAGGCGTCCACGTCGCCTGCCGTGCAACGCTCGATCAGGGCGTCGAGCTCAGCTTGCGTATGGGAGTCAGGGTCCTGGGCGCTCCATGTTCGCGCCTGTTCAATGGCGGGTCTGCTATCTGCACTCATAGTGCGTGAACAATCTTGGCCAGTAGTGCGCTGATTACCGGCTCTGCCGCTTGACCGGCGTCCATCACTTCCTGGTGACTAAGCGGGTGCGGCGAAATCCCGGCAGCGAGATTGGTGATCAACGAGAGTCCCAACACCTCCATCCCTGCCTCCCTGGCGGCGATTGCCTCGAGAGCCGTGGACATACCGACAATGTGGCCGCCAATGGTTTTAGCCATGTGAACTTCTGCGGGGGTTTCGTAGTGGGGTCCACGAAATTGCACGTAAACACCGTCGTCAAGACTGGAATCAACATCACGCGCAATCGCCCGCAGTCGCGCCGAGTACAGGTCCGTGAGATCGATGAAAGTTGCGCCCTCCAGCGGCGATTGCGCGGTGAGGTTAATGTGGTCAGAAATCAAGACGGGCGTACCGGGGACCCAAGAGTCTTTTATTCCGCCGGCACCGTTGGTGAGGACCATCACCTTTGCCCCTGTTGCTGCTGCCGTGCGCACGGAATGCACCACCGCACGAACGCCCTTGTTTTCGTACAAGTGGGTTCGCGCGCCAATGACCAGTGCGTGCTGTCCACCGGGTAAAGCTATGGAGCGAAGTGTCCCCGAGTGGCCGGGAACCCCCGAGGACTCAAAGCCGGGAACCTCAGAGGCGGGCACGTCGGCAACAACGGAACCCAGCAGTTCGGCGGCTTTGCCCCAGCCGCTACCGAGAGTGAGGGCGATGTCGTGTCTGTCCACCCCGGTTCGCGAGGCAATGACGGCGGCCGCTTCAGACGCGAGGGCTAGGGGGTTTTCGAAGGTTTCGGTGGTCATCCCACCAGCCTACCGAGGGTGGTCGCTGTGGCTAGTTGATGACAGCAAGCACGTGGCCACCGGAGATTGAATCGCCAACTCGCACGTTCATGGCCTCGACGACTCCATCTTTCGGGGCCATGATGGGCTGTTCCATTTTCATTGCTTCCAGAACACACAGGATGTCACCGGCGACCACAGCAGCCCCGGGCTCGACCATAACTTTGACGACAGTTGCCTGCATGGGTGAGGAGATGGTGCCTTCGGCCGAGCCCCCCGCAAGGTGGGTTGACGCTCGTTTGGGCGCCTTGCCCAGTCGGGCATTTTCTCCTGCGGCGAAGATTCCAGCGGGAACTCCGACTTTCAGCCGGCGGCCTTCAACCTCGACGACCACCGTTCGA
>CAKZKU010000171.1 GCA_937124545.1 uncultured Microbacteriaceae bacterium
CACCTGAAGCCCGGAAAAAATGACGTAACCCTAATTGTTGATGATGAAGGCAGACCCGCCGGAATTCTCGGGGATGACAAATGAGAAGCTCCCGATGAGCTGGCTGTTCGAGAACTTCGAGCTAGTCGCCGAGCTAACGCTGAATCATGCGGCCCTCAGCTTCTTCCCCATTGTTCTGGGGTTTGCCATTTCAGTTCCTCTGGGCTGGGTTGCGAACCGCTGGCTACCCGCCCGGTCGTGGATCATCGCTGGCGGAAGCATCCTCTACACAATTCCTTCCCTTCCGCTATTTGTGATCATGCCGTACCTCCTGGGTACTCGAATCACCGATGAGCGCAACATCATTGTCGCTCTCACCATTTATGCCCTCGCCATCTTGCTGCGCACGGTGGCGGATGCGTTTGCGGCCGTACCGACAGATGCAATTGAGGCATCGAGGGCGATCGGTTACTCCTCCTGGAATCGATTCTGGAAAGTGGAGTTCCCGCTCGCCGGACCCGTGCTGCTTGCCGGGCTCCGTGTGGTGTCCGCCAGCACGATTGCACTGGTCTCGGTGGGCGCCATTATCGGGTCGGCAAATCTGGGGTACCTCTTCACCAACGGTAAGCAGCGGGACTTCCTTGAGGAGATACTGATCGGTATCGGCGCCAGCTTCCTGATCGCCATCGTTTTCGACATTGCGATCGTTCTGTTGGGTCGACTGCTGATGCCCTGGAGTCGACGCAATTCAGCGATCGCAGCCGGTCCCAAATTATCTGCAAGCCGGGCGGCCTAGTCGTGGAATTTTTTATCGATGCCTTCCGATGGCTCACTGACCCCGCCAACTACGCGATGGATTCAGGAAGCCCCCTCCCCATACAGGCGCGTGTCGGTGAGCACCTGTGGTACACCTTTATCTCGGTAGTGATTGCAGCATTGATGGCGCTACCACTGGGTCTCTACATCGGTCACACCGGACGCGGTCGACAGTTCGTGATCGGTTTTACCGGTGCGATGCGCGCGCTCCCCACGCTGGGACTACTGATGGCTTTATTCCTCATTGTTGGCGCCACGGTTCCTTTCACCCAGGCCGCATTCGTGGCGTCGATCATTGCCTTGGTGATCCTGGCAATTCCGTCAATTTTGGCCGGGGGATACGCCGGGGTTGAATCTGTAGATCCTCAAACGGTGGACTCCGGTCGAGCGATGGGCATGACGGAGATGCAAATTCTTTTGCGTATCGAGATTCCGCTGTCTCTTCCGCTCATCATCGCTGGTATTCGTGCGGCCACAGTGCAGGTCATTGCCACGACCGTGATTGCCTCTTACATCTCGCTCGGAGGACTGGGGACTATCATTGCCAGTGGAATCGGGCTCAATGACAACGAGCGAATCCTTGGTGGTGCGATTTTGGTCACCGC
>CAKZKU010000172.1 GCA_937124545.1 uncultured Microbacteriaceae bacterium
CACTACTCCCTGGGGTGCGCCGGCTTTGAACAGAAGTGCGTGGCGTGCCCGGCCGTCAGGCCGCCCTTCCGTTCGTTAATCGAGAAAAATTTGAAGGCAAAAGCCACAATGTGGGAAGCGCACAGTCCCATCCGGCTTGTTGCACCCACTCACTGGTTAGCGGATAGTGCTGCGTCAAGTTCCGTCCTGGGTGGCCAGCACATCCGCGTTATCCCGAATCCGTTGGCTCCCGAATTTGAGGAAGTGCCAGCGGCAACTCCCCCAACGCCCGGCGACGGGGAGGACCGGCTCGTCGTCGGGGTGGTCGCTGCAGACCTCTCGGACCCCGTGAAAAACGTTGTGGAGGCTGTGACAGCTTTCACACAAGCGCACAAGACAAATGCGCGCCTCGAGTTGCGTCTGGTGGGCGCGCGTGGCGATGAACACTCCTATGCGGGAGACCTGCAGGGGGTGCTGAACGCGAACGAATTGCGCTCTTTTTATTCACAATGTGACGTACTGATCATGCCCTCTCTGGCGGAAAACGGCCCGCTCGTCATCGCAGAGGCAGGTTCGCAGGGATGCAAGACCTTTGCCCGAAACACCGGAGGAAATGGAGAAATGATTCAGCTGGCTGGCGGCGGGTCAACATATAGCGAAGTGTCAGAGCTCGTGTCGCTCCTCGTTCACCTCGAACCCGCGTCTTCTAAAAAACGTGCGGTACTCCAGGGGACTGTCCGAAGCGTGTTCGGGTCATCAACGATTGCAGGGCAATACACTGAGGTGTATCGCTCTGGTTCGCCGGGCGACGAGTAATTTGTTTGCGCTCACGGGTCTTCGGCGGGATGGAGTTTGATTCGATGTCCAAACTCGTTTTAGTCACCGGAGCCGCGGGGTTCATTGGTTCCGCCGTTACCGAGGAACTCAGCCGGCTTGGTACCCGCGTTCTTGCGGTGGATGCCCTGTTAGATGGTCTCTACCCGTCCTCTGAAAAAACCGAACGGTTCCATCGGGTTTCCGAGCTTCCCGGGGTATCGACGATGAAATTTGATCTTCGGACCGGGGACTTCGACAAACTGCCACACGACATCACCCACGTCATCAATGAAGCGGCGATGCCCGGGCTATCGCTGAGTTGGTCTGACTTCGATCTCTACTCAAGCTGCAACATTTCGGGTCTCTCGCGACTGCTCGACGCGAGTCGCAGGTGGCCGCTAGAAAAGTTTGTTCAGGTTTCCACATCCTCTGTCTACGGAGCCCAGGCAATTGGGGATGAAAAACAAGCCTTGGCCCCGGTTTCTCCCTACGGGGTAACGAAACTTGCCGCCGAACACCTGTCCTTTGCCTACTGGCGCGAGTCCGGTATCCCCGCTACGGTGCTGCGCTACTTCTCCGTTTACGGTCCGGGCCAAAGACCTGACATGGCCTACCGGAGATTCATTACCAAGGCCCTCCGCGGCGAACCCCTGACCCTCTTCGGGTCTGGCAAGCAGTCCCGGACTAACACCTATATCGCTGATTGTGTGTCGGCGACCGTCACGGCTCTCGAGCTTGGAAGACCGGGTATTGCCTACAACATTTCCGGATCCGAGCAACGAAGCATCACTGAAGCCTTGGAAATCATCGAAGGGTTGGTCGGCCATCCCCTCGAGATAGTCAGTCACGATGCGGTGAGGGGCGACCAGGTCGAAACCCGAGGAGACTCTTCTCTGGCGCGGGCAGAGCTGGGACTGGTCGATTCGGTAACACTAGAAACAGGTCTGGCGGAGGAATTTCGATGGCTCCAGTCGAAGGGGTGAAATCTGTCCACCCCCTAAACGCTTCGCAGCCCGCTGGACATGTCGTCGGGGCAATTGATGACAATATGGCCTACCCACTTCTCGTGTGGGCGTGGTCGTTGCTCAGAACTGCCGAGAGGTCCCTGTTCTTTACGATCGGCTTCTTGTCCGGAACTCTTAGCGATCAAAAGCGTCACCTCCTCGAGGAGTTTTTTACCCAGTGGGGGATCGACTATGAGTTTTGTGAGCTTGCTCACGACCCTCGCTTTGTGGCGCAAGGACACATTTCACCGACAACCTTCGCGAAGTTTCTCCTCGCCGACAGAATTTCTAGTGCTCACGTATGGATTGACGCGGACGCTATAGGCCACACCGGCTGGGATCAAATCTTTGACGCGGTTGACGAAGTCACCAAGGCCAAGCTTCTTCTTGTTGCGGGACGAAAACATGGTGAGATCGACGTCGGGAAATCGAACCGATTGGCTTTCAACGCCGGGGTATTGGGTTGGCCTGCAAAAGCGCGGAGGCCGTGGTCCCGTCGGCTAGATCAAATGGACCTAGTCGAGACCCAAGAACAACAGCTGTTTAATGATCTCTACGGCGATGTGCTTGAAGTGATCTCCTCTGATTTCAATACTCTCTCCTATCAGGTTGATTCCCTTAGCTCGAGCCCGAATAAGCCCCGCATAATCCACTTCGCTGGCCCTCAAAAACCGTGGCACCTACCGGCGCGGTTTCGAGGACGGTGCAGACTGTACCGCTGCCCATGGTCAGCATGGTTCGAAGAAGAGGAAATGATGTTGGACGCCCTGGAATCAAGTTCCCTGAGAGCAGTGGTTCTTGGTATGAGACGCGAATCGCGAAGCATTGGTTCCCTCCCAGTCGGTCGCCACAACCGGGGTCGACTTTTGCTGTGGTTACTGTCCCGTCTCGGGCCGGCCGGATGGATTGTCATTGCTTTTGGCGCTATGGCGCGACCAATTATCCCGACCGGCACCCATCCTCTGCACTAGCCTGTTGCCTCTAGCGAATAGGAATCTCCGTGCAGTCTGAGCGGTTCACGACCACAAAAAACATTGTTGTTCTGGCCCTAGATGATCGAATGGTCTACGGCTTTCATGTCTTGGCCCACAGCCTGGTTGCAACAGCGAGGTCTGAAATCTTTATCGTCGTCGGTCACCTTTCGGGGAAGCTCTCCCCGAAAAATAGAGCGTACGTCAAAACAGTCCTGAGCTGGTGCGGTATCGACCACGAAATAGTCGAGTACCAGCCACACGAGCTGTTTACGGAGCGCCGCCATCTCACGGCGACGACATTTCTCAAGTTTGTTATTTCCGACGAGCTTCCCCAGGCCCACTTGTGGCTTGATATCGACACCATCGTGACACCGGGCTGGGACACCGTTTTTGACGAGATGCGCGATGCACCTGACACGACAGGAATTGTTGTCGCCGAAAAAATCGACAGTCCTCATACCCGCTTCGAGGGGTTCAACGCTGGTGTACTGGGGTGGACCGCGCACCCTCGCCAGCCGTGGCTACCGACATTGGCCAGTCTTCCGGAAAAGCGGTTCAGCTCCGAGCAGCACCTCTTTAACATTCTCTACACGGGGCGCACCAGTGCCGTCTCAGCTAACTACAACTTCTTATCAAGTTGGCACGAACAGTTTCGTGCTGAAGAGCCGCCGAAAATTGTGCACTACTCGGGCCCGTTGAAACCTTGGCATCTGCACCGAGTCCACGCTTTATCGTGGCGCTCTATCAATCCGACCTGGCAACTCTGGTTTTCGGCGGAAGAGCGACTCCTCGCGGACATCAAGCACTCACCCCTCGCTCGTGAAACAGCAAGGGCAGCCCGAAAAGCGCTATTCAGTGGACGGACGAACCTCGGAAAAGGCTCCTCTGCAAGCTGGCTGCTCAAAATCTTCGCCATTCTTGGGCCGGTAGGGTCACCAATCGGCCGCATGCTTGCCAGGAGGAGGCGCACATGAAACGAGCGGTGGTCGCCCACTACTTCGGAGCAACCGCAAAAAGTCACAGAGTAGTAGCTACGCTGTGCGCTGATCTGGCTGACCAAGGACTCGACGTTCACCTCCTGGATCTCGATAACTTCGGCGTAATCAGACAGGAACACCCTCCACGCTGGATTACACAAATTGTGGGACACCGGTCCTATCGGCAAAAATTTGAAGCGATCCTGACCGGACTCGGGGTAACAATTCATCAACTTGTACCCGTAGCAAGCAGTAGGGTCTCAATGTCTGCTCGTGAAAAAGAAGAATTCGACACGGCCGTTGAATCTGAACTTTTGACCTACTTTCGCCGCGAGAGTTTGCAACCGGCTAGCCGGTGGATACGTAAACTCCGGTTGCTCTTACACAAGAACGGATCGGCCTGCTTTGCATCCGTCTCCTCAGCGCTCGAAGCCAACCGCCCCGACTTGGTTCTTGTGCCGAATGGACGGACCTCCCGTCAAAAAGCAGTCCGAATCGCTGCTGAGAAACAGAGTGTTCCGGTCGAGTTTTATGAAAATGGGCGCGCGCGCGCTGAGAGTTACTACCGCGGCAAAACCCAACCGCATGACCGCATGGCTTCCCAAGAGGAAGTTCCCCACGTTGTTTCAACACTTGAACGCGCAGAAATCCGAAAGCTTGCCACCTCCTGGCTTGATGCGCGAACGACGAACGGTTCTGGCACAAATTCCTTTTCTGCGAGATGGGATGCGGCCGTCGCGACAACAAAACCGGCCGCGGGCGAGACCGCCGTGTTTTTTACGTCATCTGCTGACGAGTTCCTTGCCTTTGGCCCAATGTGGCACGTCGATTGCTGGGAGACTCAGTTCCAAGCCTTTGATCTGGTGATGGACTTGCTTGAAGCGCGCGGAGTGAGTCTCTTGCTGCGAGTTCATCCCAACCTCACAAAAAAGAGTCGCCACTACTTCAAAAAAGCGGTCTCTGAGTTGCGCCAATTGCAACATCGCCACCCGAGCCTGGACATAATTTGGCACACGGCACGAACCAACTCCTACGATCTCGTTCGCTCAGCCACCTACGTAATTACGGAGCGCTCAACTATTGGCTTGGAGGCAAA
>CAKZKU010000173.1 GCA_937124545.1 uncultured Microbacteriaceae bacterium
CACTGCAGACGGGCATTAAGGCCATCGACGCAATGATCCCCGTGGGACGCGGACAACGTCAGCTAATCATTGGTGACCGCCAGACCGGTAAAACCGCCATTGCGATTGACACCATCATCAACCAGAAAGCCAACTGGGAATCCGGTGACCCGGACCAGCAGGTTCGCTGCATCTACGTGGCTATCGGCCAAAAGGGCTCCACCATCGCTGGAGTAAAGGGTGCGCTCGAGGCAGCCGGGGCTATGGACTACACGACCATCGTTGCCGCGCCCGCCTCCGACCCCGCGGGGTTCAAGTACCTGGCGCCTTACACGGGTTCTGCAATCGGGCAGCACTGGATGTACGACTCCAAACACGTTCTGATCATTTTTGATGACCTCTCCAAGCAGGCGGAGGCCTACCGCGCGGTTTCGCTGCTGCTGCGTCGCCCGCCGGGCCGTGAAGCATACCCCGGTGATGTGTTCTACCTGCACTCGCGTCTGCTGGAGCGTTGTGCGAAGCTCTCGGACGAGATGGGTGGTGGCTCGATGACCGGTCTGCCCATCATCGAGACGAAAGCGAACGACGTCTCGGCCTTCATCCCGACCAACGTGATTTCCATCACGGACGGTCAGATCTTCCTCCAGTCCGACTTGTTCTTGGCCAACCAGCGTCCCGCTGTGGACGTGGGTATCTCGGTGTCTCGTGTGGGTGGAGACGCTCAGGTCAAGTCGATCAAGTCGGTGTCGGGAACTTTGAAGCTTGAGTTGGCGCAGTACCGCTCGCTCGAAGCATTCGCCATGTTTGCCTCCGACTTGGACACGGCCAGCCGTAACCAGTTGGCTCGCGGTGCACGCCTGACAGAACTGCTCAAGCAACCCCAGTACTCGCCCTACCCGGTGGAAGAGCAAGTGGTGTCGATCTGGGCCGGCACGAACGGCAAGCTCGACACCATCGAGGTCGAGGATGTCCTGAAGTTTGAAAGTGAACTTCTGGACCACCTGCGTCGCAACACCAAAATTCTCACGACACTGCGTGAGAGCAAAGTGTTGGATGACAAGACCAAAGCTGAGCTGGAGAAAGAGGTTGACTCCTTCGTCACCGCCTTCCAGGGCAGTGGTGCTGAGGGTCTCGGACAGCCGGGCAGCGAGGAATTCGATGCCCTGGAATCTGAAGACATCAACCAAGAAAAAATCGTCAAGCGCAAGCGCTAAACACGAGCTAAAAGGACACTAAGACAATGGGTGCGCAACTTCGGGTGTACAGGCAGAAGATTCGTTCTGCCACCACCACCAAGAAGATCACACGAGCCATGGAGTTGATTTCGGCCTCCCGAATTCAAAAAGCCCAGGGCCGGATGACTGCTGCACTGCCCTACTCTCGCGCGGTGACGCGTGCCGTGTCTGCCGTTGCGACCTATTCGAATATCGACCACCCTCTGCTCACCGAATCGGAGAAGCCGGTTCGGGCGGCCATGGTGATTTTCACCTCGGACCGTGGCCTCGCGGGTGCTTTCAGTTCGCAGGTTCTCCGCGAAGCCGGTGACCTGCGCGCGCGCTTGGAAGGCGAGGGCAAAGAGGTCGTCAACTACGTCGTGGGGCGCAAGGCTGTGGGTAACTTCGCTTTCCGCCAGCGCGCTGTTGAGCAGGCCTGGACGGGTAATACGGACCAGCCCCAGTTTGAAACGGCAAAAGACATTGCCACCACGCTGATTGAGCGCTTTGTCAAGGACAGCGCCGAGGGCGGGGTGGATGAAATCCACATCGTCTACAACCGCTTTGTCTCGTTGGTCACGCAGTCGCCCGAGGTTGTTCGTGTTCTCCCTCTCGAGGTGGTGGAAGGGGTCGACGAGCCTGGTGACACAGAGGTGTTCCCCCTGTACGAGTTTGAGCCAGAGCCCGATGATGTGTTGGATGCGTTGCTTCCGGTGTACATCGAAAACCGCATCTTCACGGCGATGTTGCAGTCCGCAGCCTCCGAGCATGCTGCGCGTCAGAAGGCAATGAAGTCTGCCAGCGACAACGCCGACAAACTCATTCAGAAATACACCACCCTGTCGAACAATGCCCGGCAGGCCGAAATCACCCAGCAAATTTCCGAAATCGTGGGCGGCGCCGACGCCCTCGTTTCGGCGAAGTAAAGAAAGAGAAAGACGATATGAGCAAGAGCGCCACGAAGCAAGCAACAGCCACCGGCCGTGTTGCCCGCGTTACCGGTCCGGTGATTGACGTTGAGTTTCCTCACGATTCCCTCCCCCCGGTGTACAACGCCCTGCAAACGTCTGTCACCATTGGCGGCGAGACCAGCACCCTGACACTGGAGGTTGCCCAGCACCTCGGCGACGACCTCGTTCGCGCGATCGCCTTGAAGCCCACCGATGGTGTGGTCCGTGGCCAGGAAGTCCGCGACACTGGTGGTCCGATCTCGGTTCCCGTGGGAGATGTCACCAAAGGCAAGGTGTTCAACGTCCTTGGCGAAGTGTTGAACTCCGACGACAAACTTGAAGGTGTTGAGCGGTGGAGCATCCACCGCACACCGCCGCCCTTCGACCAGTTGGAGTCCAAGACCCAGCTCTTCGAAACCGGCATCAAGGTCATCGACCTGCTCACCCCGTACGTGCTGGGTGGAAAAATCGGTCTCTTCGGTGGAGCCGGTGTGGGTAAGACTGTTCTGATTCAGGAAATGATTCAGCGTGTTGCTCAAGACCACGGTGGTGTCTCGGTGTTTGCCGGTGTGGGTGAGCGGACCCGTGAAGGTAACGACCTGATCGGTGAGATGGAGGAAGCGGGGGTCTTTGACAAGACAGCCCTCGTCTTTGGCCAGATGGACGAGCCACCCGGCACCCGTTTGCGCGTTGCTCTTTCGGCTCTCACGATGGCGGAATATTTCCGCGACGTGCAAAACCAGGACGTGTTGCTCTTCATTGACAACATCTTCCGGTTCACGCAGGCGGGGTCTGAAGTCTCGACACTGCTTGGCCGTATGCCCTCTGCCGTGGGTTACCAGCCCAACCTGGCGGACGAGATGGGTGTTCTGCAGGAGCGGATTACCTCGACACGAGGAAACTCGATTACCTCGCTGCAGGCCATTTACGTGCCCGCCGATGACTACACCGACCCGGCTCCGGCGACAACGTTTGCTCACTTGGACGCGACCACAGAGCTCAGTCGTGAAA
The DNA here is from genome assembly GCA_937124545.1 of uncultured Microbacteriaceae bacterium. Taxonomy (GTDB): domain Bacteria; phylum Actinomycetota; class Actinomycetes; order Actinomycetales; family Microbacteriaceae; genus Pontimonas. The sequence continues at coordinate 3,155 of CAKZKU010000173.1, forward strand.
TTGCTGCCAAGGGTCTTTACCCTGCAGTGGACCCCTTGACCTCGACCAGTCGAATCCTCGACCCCCTGTACATCGGGGACGACCACTACCGTGTGGCCACCACGGTGAAGCAGATTCTGCAGAAGAACAAAGAGCTGCAGGAGATCATCGCGATCCTCGGTGTCGACGAGTTGAGTGAAGAAGACAAGGTCACAGTGTCTCGTGCCCGCCGTATCCAGCAGTTCTTGTCCCAGAACACCTACATGGCGAAAAAGTTCACCGGTGTCGAGGGCTCGACTGTGCCGCTCAAGGACACCATCGAATCCTTCGATGCGATTGCCAAGGGTGAATTCGACCACGTTGCCGAGCAGGCGTTCTTCAACGTTGGCTCGATTGGCGATGTCGAAGAGAAGTGGGCCGGCATTCAGAAGGAGAACGGCTAGCCGTGGCAAACCTCCAGGTCACCGTCGTTTCCGCCGCCGCAGAAGTGTGGTCTGGCGAAGCGACCATGGTGGTCGCCAAGACCACCGAGGGTGAAATCGGCGTTCTCGCCGGCCACGAACCCACCTTGGGTGTTTTGGCAGCCGGTGAGGTCAGGATCACCACGACCGATGGTCAAAAAGTGACCGCCAAGGCCGAAGATGGATTCCTTTCGGTGGACAACAACGTGGTGACAGTCGTGGCAGGCCTTGCGGAGATTATCTAGCCTCTGATGTTTATCGTCTTGCCCCCTTCGGAGACAAAAGTCTCAGGAGGGGAGCCGGGGACGTGCCTAGAGTTGGCGGCGCTCAGCTTCCCCCATCAAAATGCTGTTCGAGAATCGCTCATTCAGGACCTCATCGAACTCTCCGCAGATGTTGAGCTAGCAAAGGCCGCTCTCAAACTGGGCGTCAAGGGCGCAGGTGAGATTGTTCGCAATAGTGAATTGCGGACATCGCCGGTGTTGCCTGCGCTGGAGCGCTACACGGGGGTGCTCTATGACGCCCTGGGGTACTCGGAGTTGCCACGATCCCAGCGCGAGTGGGTGGACCAGAGCGTGGGTGTGTTCTCTGCGCTGTTCGGGTTGATCCGGTCGACCGACCCCATTCCTGCGTATCGACTGTCCTTTGATTCTCGTTTGCCCTCGGGGAAGCCGGGCAAGCACTGGGGGGCCGTGGTCGATAACGTGTGGGCGCAAGCCCCGGGTTTTACTCTTGACCTGCGCAGCGAAGGCTACCGATCACTCGCGCCGGTCCCCGAAGGTCGCGGAGTATTTGTGGCCCTGGTGAAACCGGGCCCGCGGGGCGCGCGGCCCGCCCTCGGTCATGCCAACAAGGCGGTGAAAGGTGAGCTGGTAAAACGCCTTGCAGCCACGGACGCGCAGGTGGAATCACTCGAAGATTTTGTGGCGTGGGGATCACTCAACGGGTATGAGTGTGACGCCTCCAGCTATGACCAGGGTCGAGTCGATCTTGTAATTAGCGATAGGTGATCCCCTCACGATCCAGCAGCCACTTCTTGGTGGGTATCCCGTCACCACCGCTGTAGCCGGTGATACGTCCGTCAGCGGCCAGAATTCGATGGCACGGGACGATGATGGGTAGCGGGTTGCGACCGACGGCGCCTCCCACAGCGCGAGGTGCTTTGCCGCGACCGGCTTTTTCTCCCAGTGCCTGGTAGCTCTCGGTGTGGCCGTAGGGAATCTCGCGAAGGGCAGACCAAATAGCCTCCTGGAACGGTGTTCCCGAAAAATGAAGAGGCAGATCGAACTCCCGCCGGTCTCCCTCGAGATATTCGGTGAGCTGGTGCTGGGCGCGGACAAGAAGCGGTGTCGGCTTTGAGTGGGCGTGAGCAACCCCAAGGGAAACCCCGGTGAGGTGGTTATCGTGCCCGTGGAGACTGATGGGCCCCAGGGGGCTATCAAACGTGAAATGGTCCATGGCAAAAGCTTAAGCGCGCGAGGGCACCAACGGGACGCGAGCGACGGTTCTGTGAATTATTCGTCGCTTATGGGGTTTTCGCTCGATTGAAGTTCATCCTGTGACTCCAAGGTGACGTTTATTCCCTGGTTGAGCTCAGACACCTCATCGTTCAGCACGGTGAGCTCGTCAAGAAGAGCGTTGTATTCCGTAATTTTGGTTTGCAGCGCAATTCGCATCTCCTCGAGACGGACCTGTCGATCGACCAGGGGTTGTCGGGCCTGCTCGAACTGTGACTTCGATACGGGGAATCCCCCGGGTGTGGCAGCACGCTCGTTGAAAGCAAGGATGTCTTCTCGCAGCGATGCATTCTCCTCCTGGTAGGTGTAGCGCAGACCCTCGATCTCGGCGTTTCGAGACGTCAGCTCATCACTGAGCGCCAGCAGCCGATCCTGCAGGGTGTCAAACACCGCATACACCGCATCAGCGTGGGCGACCACTTTGGTGCGGTCGGAAAAGAATCGAGAGTAGTGCGATTCCAAAGCCTCGGGCAGGGGACTGATTTCTGTTCCGAGAATCGAATACAGCTCGGGGATTCGAGAGTCTGCTCGGTCCTCTTCGTAGCTTTGAATTCGATCACGCAGCGGATGGTCAGAGGGCAAAGCCGCAAACGCTTCCTCGAGCAAAACTGTGAGAGCTTCTCGCTCAGAGTTGGACAGCCTTGCCCACGCGGCATGGAGCATTTCATGAGCGGCAACCACAGGTTCGATGCTGGTCAACCGGGGGTCAGTGACATCAAAAAGATAGATGCGTTGCTCACCGAGGGTGTAACACCCAAGTACCCCAATTCCTGGTTCGTTGCGCGTGCAAAAGCGGTCAAATTGCGATGCTGGCACAATCTGGGGTTGCGAAGTGAGAAGGTAAAGCTCGCCCTGTTCCGATAAACCAGCCTCGCCGACATACGCGGCAATCTCGGGACCGGGCGCGAACTGAGACGCGACAAGGTTGTCTTTCACCCACTGCTCGTTGTTGACAAACCAGTTAGCCCCCCACGCTGCGCCGCCCTGGAGCACCAGAGCGCCCAGCGCGAGAACGCCAATAACGGCGCGGGCAATTCTTTGGCCAACCGACACGAACACTCCTTACACAACGGTGTTCCTATTGTCCTGGAGCCAACCGTGGGAACCCTGTTGGTTGATCCGAGTGTTGACGATGCGCGGTGTCGCCGTGAATCCGCCTGCCGCGCCTTGTACCCTACGACTGATGAGTCTTTTCGATGCCACTGCGGTAACCCCTCCGCTGCCCTGCTCTCGCTGTAGCGAGCGCGTGGCTGCGACCAGTTTGTTCTGCCCTGCCTGTGGGCAGTCGATGACCAGGCCCGTGCCCGCTGCGGCTCCGGTTGAGCCAGAGGAGATTCCGGTCGAAAGCGACGCTCCTAATGAGCTCTCCAGCACTGACCCGCTACATCGGGCAACAGGATGGTTACGGCGAAGCCTGAATTTGGGGAGAAAACCCGAGGGGGAGCGCCCTGAAAATCCTGCTGGGGAAGCCGGGGTGGATCACCCCACTGAGGCCATGTCACTGTTCGACATTGAGGAAGCTGAACGGTCGGACTCGAATCCACCGCGCAAAGCTGCCAGCCCGGTCCGGTTTCTGCTGAAGTTTGATTCTGGTCTCACCTTTACCGTCGGCGAAACACCGGGGATTATCGGAGTAAAACCTCTGCCCGAGGAACCCGAAGAAGGTAGACAGCGACTGTTCCTTGACGACGAAACGGACACCGTCGCACCCGAGCATCTCGAATTTGGTGTTAAGCGAGGCGTTTTCTGGGTAAAAGACCTCAAAACCGTGGCGGGAACCGTGGTCGAGGAACCAGGATCTCCTGCCCTACAGTGCATCCCGTATGACGTTTACCCGCTCGTTCGGGGGTCACAAGTCCGGATGGGCAACGTCGCTTTCACCTTGCACTAAACGCCGTCCACAGCAGGGCAGCTCAGGGCCCTCGCTCCCATCGGGGCTGTCAGGTTCCGCGCCGGTGGAAGGGGTGGTTTACTGCCGCAGTGATGGAGCGAGAACCCCGCGAACCAACAGCTATCCCGTTACCCAGGTTCCCGTGGATTCCCGTCATGACGCCGGTAATTCTCTCTCTTGTCATGGCCGCACTGTTTCGATCGCCGCTCGCCCTGGTCATGGGAGTGCTGGGCCCAGCCATGGTGTTGGGCTCGTGGTGGGAATCGCGGCGCTCTCACCAGAAGCAACGTGATCGCGAGTGGGACACTTTCACTCGCGACACTGACCGCTTTGAGTCGGAACGACACACCGCTCGTGCTCTAGCGCAAGCGGAGGCAGCGCGTCTCCACCCTCCGTTGCTCAGCCAGATGCGGGATCCATTTTGGCGCGATGGCGCTGAAAGCCCTTCAGGGGCACGACTGGGAACCGGCTGGTGGGTTCCCCCTCCGGGACACCCACTCGAAGGGGAGGAGAGCATCCCCGGAATGCCCGGTGTGGTCGAGTCACAGCGAGGAATCGCTCTGGTGGGGCCGGAGGATGCGGTGGCGCTGTGGCGGCTAATTTTGGCCCACTGGGTTGTGCGGGCGACACCCGAACAGCGGACGGCGTTCCCTCCCGAGGTGAGGCGCGGAGGTGAGTTGCCCCGAAGCTTTCGAGGACCTTCACTGGCTGTTTGGGCGTCCCGCCTCGATCACGTTCCGGCCGAGTGCGGCATTGTGGTGGTTCCACACGGCTTGCGTCATCTTGATGTGCGAGATTCGTCGGGAATCACGCGGAAGCTGTTAGCCGAAGGTTTGACCCAAGCGGAGTTTTCCTGGATTGCTAAGAAACTGCTCCCCGCGTCATCAGATCTGGCCACCGTGAGTCGTGTGGATTATTCGCGGCGCGACCGGCTCTATGTCGAAGTAGGGGATAGTACGCCGTGGGACTTGGTCGCCGAGGGACCTCATGCCGTGGTGTGGGGTGCCACCGGGTCGGGAAAGAGTGTCACTTTGAGTTCCCTGGTGCTTTCCCTGGCTCGCCGCTATTCTCCGCGCCAGCTCATCGTGGTGATTGTGGACTTCAAAGGTGGTGCTGGTTTATCGTTGCTCGGGCGTCTTCCTCACGTTGTGGGAAGCGTGACCGATCTCGATACCGCCCGGGCCTCTCGGGCGCTCGCCGGACTCGCGCGCGAAATGGTGGCACGCGAGCGTTTGTTGGCTGAGCACGGAGCGGGCGATATTTCACGGCTCCCACACGACGTTATGTGCCCGCGATTGGTCGTGGCTGTTGATGAAGCGGCGTGGCTACTAGAGACCTTTCCTGCCTGGTCAGCAACACTCGCTGACTTGGTCGCTCGCGGGCGTTCCCTGGGGATTCACGTCATGATTGCGACCCAAAGAATTCAGGGGGTACTCGGTCCCGCCGTGATGGCCAATATTGCTCTTCGCGTATGCGGTCGAATAAGCGATGACTCGGAAGTGACCGCGTGGATCCCCGGGCTGAGCTCCCGCCGTGCGGAGCCATTGCGTAACGCATTGCCCGGCGTTGCCATCGCCGTGGGGGCACATCGCCCTCCGACCGATGTCACGGTCATGCCGGGATCCGTTCAACACGTGCCCGCGGGGGAGTCTGCCTCCTGGAGGATCTGGACAGAAGAACTACCCGCCACCGTCTCTCGGAAAGCACATGCATGGTGTCTCCTCGATGACCACGAGGCTCGGGTTCATCGTTTTTTGTCCTACGACCCTAAAACGGCGGGTTCCGTGCTGGTAGTTGGCGATCGTGGGAGCGGCAAAAGCTCGGCACTTGCCGCACTTGCGCTGGGTTGCGAAAACTTTGCGGTGCTTGATTCGGAGCCGTTCGTTGCCTGGCTGCAACTGACAGCCGCGGAACCGCAACAGGTATGCATCATGGATAACGCGGATGAACTGTTCAATCGCGCGGGCCCCGAGGGGGTTCAAGTCCTGTGGGACCAGCTCGAGGACCGTGCCGCTCCTGTGTTGCTCAGCGCTAAAGCTGAGTCGCCTCAGCTTCGCTCGCTCGGTCGTTTTGCGGCACAAAGTGTGGTGCTCTCGATAGCCAAAGCCGAAGCATCACTCGTTTGGGGAGGATGGGGCACCAGTATCGAGGGGCGCGGGCATTATGGCCAAGCGCCCATTCAGATTGTGTCGGGTGCAGCGTTGCCCGCAGTGGACTCTGTCCCTGCTGAACCCGCGGGTGCGATGTCGTTAGCGCCGATCGTTATTACCCAGGATCTGTCGGGCTGGCAGGGGACAGAAGTGTCCTGGTTGGGGCGACCGGAGGACTTGTTATCCCAATGGTCGACACTCTCACCAATTCTCTATGAAACTCCGGTGTTGTGTGATGGGATTTCTGCCCGTGAAGTGCAGCACGCGACCAGTGGGCGCGTGAACATCCCCGCTTTGCCGGTGCCCGAGGGAATGGTGGTGGGCAGTTGGAAGGGAAAGGTCTTTCTTACCCGTTTAGAGCGCTGGCAACACTGACGACCTTGTGACCGGTCGCCACCCCGACTGCGTTGTTGGTCAGCTGGCCGCCGTGGGTGTTCAGACCTTGCGCAAGCCCGGCGTCCGCCGACAGAGCTTCCTTCCAACCCTTCGAGGCAAGAGCGGAGACGTAGGGCATGGTCGCGTTGGTTAGTGCCATCGTGGACGTCTGCGGAACAGCGCCCGGCATATTGGCAACGCAGTAATACACGCTGTCGTGAACACTGTAGGTCGGGTCCGCGTGGGTGGTGGGTTTTGACCCTTCAAAGCAGCCGCCCTGATCCACAGCAATATCCACGAGCACGCTGCCGGGTTTCATCCGAGCTACCAAATCCAGCGATACGAGCTTGGGGGCTTTGGCGCCAGGGATCAGCACAGAGCCAATCACTAGATCGGCGTTGAGGCACGCTTTTTCGATCTCCAGAGAGTTCGATGCGGCCGTTTTGATGCGGCCGGCGTACAGAGCGTCCAGTTCCTTAAGTCTCTGAAGGTTTGTGTCCAAGACTGTGACGTCAGCCCCCAGTCCAACGGCGACCGATATGGCATTAGTTCCAGCGACCCCACCTCCCAAGACGACGACGGACGCCGGTCTGGTCCCAGGTACTCCAGGGACCAGCTGGCCCATGCCGCCGGCGGGCTTGAGCAGTGTCGCGGCACCAACGATGGCCGACAGGCGCCCGGCAACCTCACTCATGGGGGCGAGGAGAGGAAGGCCACCGGTGCGGCCCTCGACTGTTTCGTAAGCAATCGCGGTCGTTCCCGCGTGAAGCAACGCTTCAGTCAACTCGGGCTCCGCTGCCAGGTGCAGGTAGGTAAACAGCAACAGGTCCGACCGGAAGTAAGCGTATTCGGAGGCAATGGGTTCTTTGACTTTGACAACCATGTCCGCGCTCGCCCACACCGTTGCGGCATCGTTCCCGATGGTGGCTCCCTCTGCACGGTAGTCGTCATCAGAAATTCCTGAGCCCTCACCCGCGCCGGTCTCCACGGTGACCTCGTGACCACCCAGCACCAGTGCCCGGACACCCGCGGGTGTGAGTGCGACCCGAAACTCGTTGTTTTTGATTTCCTTGGGGACCGATACCTTCATCAGGAATACCTTCAGCTATCGCGTTGAGAGAAGACAGGGAGGCCTTTACAGGGGCCGGCCTGGTCGTGACGGTGCCACGAACGTCGACAGTCTATAGCGTGGCTCGCAGCCCGCCGATGGTCTCTTCGCCACCGGTAACGGGTACCGCGAGAACCTCTGCGAGCCCTGTGTAGGCGCGGTTGCTGATGGCCCCCACGCTGGCCAAAGCACTCAGCGCCACCAGCGTTGTTGCACGCATAGAACCGTCCAGAATTTTGACGGCAACCCCCACGCCCTCAGGTGTTGTCATCGCGACTAAGCCTTCTGCACCGATTTTGGCGATTCCGCCGATGGTGTCAATCGTCACGGTGTTGTCTCGCCCCTCACCATCCAATGCCCAGGAATTGTCCTTGACGGCGTGGAGTAATTGTTGTTCATGCGCGGTCTCGCCAGCTCCCACTCGGGCAAACGCGCGGGCGAGCGCTCCAACCGACAGTGCATGGAGTGGGGAGCCACAACCATCTACGGAGCTAAACGACGGCTTTTCGCCGGCGTAATCGCCAATGGTTTCGAGAATGAGGCTTTGGAGCGGATGGGAGGCAGATAGGTAGCTGCCCAGATCCCACTCGCTGTGTTGGCACGTTGCCAAGAATCCTGCGTGTTTGCCCGAGCAATTCATGGCTAGTCGGGAGGGTTGACCACCCTCAGCCAGCAGTTCTGCACGTTGAGCGCTCCCCAGTGGCCAATCTTTGGGGCACTGAAGGTGCTCCGGCCCCACATCATGATGATGCAAGAGGGCAGTGATCGCCTCGCGGTGTTGGCGGGAACCGCAGTGGCTTGCTGTGCTGAGAGCAAGCTCGAGGGGGGTGAAGTCCACTCCAGTAGAGAGCATGGCGAGGGCTTGAAGCGGTTTGAGGGTAGAGCGGGGGAACACCACTGCTTCGGTGTCGCCCTTACTGAGTAGTAGCTTTCCCGAGCGCTCGGCCACAGCCACAACTCCGAGGTGAAGAGACTCCACAACCTGGTCCCTGACCAGTTCGGCCACTACGGTCCCATCGGTTACCCCGAGGGGATGAAGCGTCACGGTCTACAGAGTCTCCAGCGCATCGGCCATCACTCCGACGGCTTCGTCAATCTGTTCGTCTGTGATCACCAGAGCGGGGAGGAACCGCAAGACGTTTCCGAAGGTCCCTGCCGTCAGGATCAGAACGCCCTGGTGGAGGGCATAGGTTTGGATGGCTTTTGCCACCTCCGGTGCGGGTTTTCCTGTTTCGGGGTCGCAGAATTCAATCGCTACCATCGCGCCGATGCCGCGAACGTCAGCCACGTGGGAGAAACGATCCTTCAGGCCGGTTAGTCCGCGGGTGAGCGCTGCGCCCACTCGGTCTGCCTCCTTCAGCAGGGACTTTTTCTTCACCTCGTCAAACACCGCTACGACGGCTGCGCACGCGACGGGGTTTCCGCCAAAGGTTCCGCCAAGTCCGCCGGGATGTGAGGCGTCCATGATGTCGGCTCGGCCGGTGACCGCAGCGATCGGCATGCCGCCGCCAATTCCTTTGGCGCTGGTGACCATGTCTGGTTCGATACCGAAATGTTCGCTGGCAAAGTAGGCGCCGGTTCGCGCCATTCCGCTCTGAACCTCATCAGACACGTACACAATTCCGTTGTCCTGACACCAGGCCAGCAGCGCAGGCAAATACCCGTCCGCAGGAATAATGAACCCACCCTCGCCTTGAATGGGTTCAACGACGAGACAGGCGATCTGGCTTGCTCCCACTCGCTTTTCCAGGTGGGTAATCGTGCGCTCTGCCGCTTCCTTGCCGGAGAGGCCATCGTGGAAGGGCGAGGAGTTGGGCGCGTGGTGCACCGAGCCGGCGAGCGGTCCGAACCCTGTTCCATACGGGTGCATGTTGTAGTTCATGGCCGAGGTGAGGTTGGTGCGACCGTGATACCCGTGGTGCAAGACGGCAACTTCTGTGCGCCCGGTGTGTTTGCGGGCGATTTTGACCGCGTTCTCAAGGGCTTCGGCACCTGAATTCACCAGAACGGACTTTTTCGCGAAGGTTCCTGGAGTGTGCTCGGCGAGCAGTTCGCACACGCGAATGTAGGGCTCATATCCGGCCACAGCAAAAAGTGTGTGGGTGACTTTTTCTGCCTGATCGGCCACCGCTGAGACAACAGCCTCATTGGTGTGCCCAATGGTCATCACACCGATTCCACCGGTGAGGTCCAAGAACTCGTTACCGTCAACATCGATGATGGTCGCGTCGTGTGCCGACTCGGCGTACACGGGAAAGGTCGCCGCTACGCCGGCAGACACCGTGGCGATGCGCCGTTTATGCAATGCTTCCGACTTGGGGCCCGGAATCGCCGTCACGAGGCGCGAAGATCGCGCTGAGGCCACGGAAGAGCTGGTCGCGAGGGTGTCTGTCATAAGTCTTGAGTGTAGCCCTGTACCCTCAAAAAACAGCCGAAATACACCGAGGAGCCGCTCATGCGCGACCACGACTTCGCCGTCTCTCTCGAGTGGACAGGTAACTCGGGTTCCGGGACCAGCGGCTACAAGGATTACTCGAGGGACACACGCGTAACCGCCGAACACAAGGAGGCGATTCTTGGCTCCGCGGATAAGGCATTCCATGGCGACAAGAGTCGGTGGAATCCTGAGGAGCTGCTTATTGCCGCACTGTCACAGTGCCATTTGCTGAGTTTTCTGCACGTCGCCGCGAGCGCTGGCGTCATTGTTGAGTCCTATCGTGATGATGCGACAGGTTCCCTCGCCCTCACAGCGGAGGGCGGCGGGAGCATGGTGGAAGTTGTGTTGCGGCCGCACATCACGATTTCTTCCGGCGACGAAGAAGCTGTTCCTGGTCTTCATCGTCGGGCCCGGGAATTGTGCTTCATCGCCAATTCGGTGAACTTTCCCGTTCTCCATGAACCCGTTACGGTGAAGGTTTCGCAGTAAACGCCAGGTCTCACCTGGCAGGCTGGGAATCTCTGCCACGCCCCAGAAAGGCCCCCGTGAAAACACTCGTCACCCTTGCATCGTTGGTCCTTGTGGCAGGAGGGTTAGCCGGTTGCGCGGCGGATTCCGTAGAGCCTCTCGAGACGGAGGCGCAGACGTCGGCTGATTCTGAATGCACACCGAGTGGTGATGAAGTCGAATCCATCAGCGTCGAGGGTGCTGTCGGCGATGTCCCTCGCGTGAGCTTTGAAACACCGCTGAGCGTCTCATCAACGCAGCGTGTGGTTGTTTTTGAGGGCGAGGGGGAGCCAGTTGAGAATGGGGACGACCTGGTCGTGGATTACTCGCTGTATAACGCGGCGACCGGCGCCGTGATTGAGGAATCTGGCTACAACGAGCTCAGTCCGACGGTCCTCACCCTCAATACCGAAGTCCCCGCTTTCGTGGGGGTTTCCCTGACGGCTGCCTGCTCCACCGTGGGCTCCCGAGTGGTGGGATTGATTCCACCCGTGGAGGCATTTGGTGTTGCGGGAGCGCCGGAATTTGGCTTAGGGGAGGGTGAATCACTCCTCTTCGTCGTCGATATTTTGGAAATCAAACCCCCCGCCGAACCCGCGCTCGAGCAACTCGAGGGTGAGGCAGAAGAACCCCCCGCTGGGTTCCCCACTATTTCCTACGCGCCCTCCGGTGAGCCGACGGTGACAATTCCTGAGGGCGATGTGCCCGGAGAGTTTGCCGTTGCCACCGTCCTGGAAGGCACGGGGTCCGTCGTCGGGGCGGGTGATGTCGTGGTGGTTCAGTATCACGGGGTCAACTGGAACACCGGAGAAGTGTTTGATTCCAGTTGGGCTCGTGGTGAGCCAGCGAGCTTCCCGACAGGTGGTGTGATTCCGGGCTTCCGCGATGGACTCATCGACCAAACTGTGGGCTCGCGCGTTGTCATTGTGATTCCGGCAGAGCTTGGTTACGGGCCCAACGGTGGAACCGCAGATGGTTCCATTGGCCCTGAGGACACCATCGTGTTCGTGGTGGACATCCT
>CAKZKU010000174.1 GCA_937124545.1 uncultured Microbacteriaceae bacterium
CTCAAGTTGGCATTTGGCACCTTCGATACTGTAATCTCTGTGTATGAGGGCATTGACGACTGCCTCACGAATCAATTCCATTGGCACATCCGGAGCGTCATGACGTTCCATACGGTTTCGATCTGAAGTGAGGGCGATGACCTTTTTTAGCCACTCTTCTAATGCGCTAGGGATCAGGACCATGGCTTGATCGAAATTCTTATTCTCTTCTTCGCCGTTGGGATAGCTGACCTTCGCGAGAAGCCCCGCTTGATGGAAGGTATTACGCGGTTGCTTGCCAAACAGGAGCATTCCGAAACCAGAGGGTTTTACCTTTTTGTCATCAGCCTCGGTGTAAATACCAACTTGAAGGAAATGTCTGGCGTCGTTCTGGATTATGTAACCTGAGCTTTCCTCCACTTTGTCACGATACTTTGCTGTCGCTTTAGAGTTAAAATCATCCGAGCTCGTATGAGCCTCGGAATGTTCTAAAATGGAAAGTTCGATCGGGCTTTCTCGAACTTCTTCAGAGCGGGCAATGGCGCCAGCGATGAACTCTTTATTCGCCTCTTGGATTTCCTCCTGTAATTCACGCGGAAACATTTCCACTTCTACGCCATGGTCCTGAAGGTATTTAATACCTCTGCGATCCACTGTTGGATCGTCATCTTCGATCCCAACATAGACCTTCTTAATGCGTGCATTTACGATACGCTCAGCACAGCCAAGTTTTGGGTGGCTGCGTGCCCCCGGGGCACAGGGTTCAAGAGTCGCAAACAGAATGCTGCCGTCGAGCTTCTCACTCCGGTTCTTACGTTCGATCAGAGTGAATTCAGCATGGTCACCGTCACGAAGCTCGCCACGGTGTGCTGTTTCAACTGTGCCATCTTTTTTTAGCAGAACGGCACCAACTTTGGGGCTCACCTTGTTGTCATTCCGGGGCTCGTCGATAGACTGATTCATGACATCGATAGCCAATGCCATCAATTCCTCTACGGTCAGTTGTTTTTTATTACCCATGCGTTACCGTGATTTCTATCAACTATTTCTAAAGCGTTCAAATACATAACTCAGAAGTGATGATTTTTAGGTTTGAGCTTCCCGCTTCAGGAGGAAGCCGTCGGCTACTAGCTTCATGATCGCCTTGTTGCTCTCGTAGAGATCGGCGGCGGAGTAGGCTTCGAGCTGGTTGATGACGGCTTCGATTTCCTGTGGTGTGATGCCATCGGAGCCGTATTGCTTGGCGAGGAAGGCGCGCAGGTCGGCGTGCAGCAAAACTTGCCCTGGCTCTCTGGTGATCGTATCCCCTTGGACGTATGGGTAACCTTCCTTGTCGAGAAGATCAATGATCGCTTGTTCCAGGGCAGCTTCGCTGAATTTTGAATGCTGAGTCATGAGTTCTGAGTTTTCCCAAGCTGCGAAGTCTTGACGATTGAAGTGAGGATGCGGACGAGCTCATCAGCTTCTTTCGTCATATCATTGAGTTTGTCGGCTTCCATGATCTCAGCAGCTTTGAGTAGTTTAAGCCAGTAAAGTGTCTCTCGCGCTTCCTTTCGGGCAATCGACATTTTAGCGGTGAAGTCCGCCTTGCTCTGTCCAGCTTGCGCTTCTTCGATATTCGCACCAATGGATGTTCCGGCCCGTAATAACTGATTGGCGAGCGTTCGCGATACACGGTCCTGTGTTTCAAGAAACCGGCACAGGCGAACCACGCGCACCGCGAAATCAAAGCTACGTTCAACGATAGTGATTTCAGCACTCATCATTTATACCTCATCATTCGAACCGTTAGGTTCGCCTTTGATGGCAGATTCGAGTTGGGCTTCGGTGAATTTCATTCGGCTTCCGGGTTGTCTTCCTCAGGGTGCCACTCGTCCACATCTATGTCCTTGATCCGCAATCCAAAGGTCGCGCGGAAAAGCTCGAGCTTCTCCAGCATCCAAGCCTGTTGTTCGGGCCAGTTGCTTTTGCTGGAGGGATCGCTGTCAGGTTTCCGAAGGCTGATGTAGCTGGTTTGCTTCTCGGGCAATTCCTCCCAGTCCAAGCTCGACCCAATCGCTGTTTCGATCTCTTCCTTATCCTGTAGCAACAAGTTGAAAATCGCCATTCGTTCGGGGCTCTTGTTGATCTGCAACCGGATGGAAATCATCTTGTCACGTGTATTCAACAGCACGTGAGGATAGGCGCGACTGGTTCCGATGCTGAAGTTCATCCAGTGGCACGGGGCAGGCTTCTGCGGCTTCATGACCGAGCTGTTCTCGGTCACATAGTCCCGAAATTGCTGCCAGTATTCGAGTTGCAGCTTCTTGGTGTCCGATAAGTCCTTGTCGCCCGAGACATGGCCGGTGCCCGCTTTGCCTTTGGTCCACTCGTTGGCCTTGGAGACGATGTTGAACTTGGGCGCGATGGCCGATTCGCCAATGCGCCACAGTTCCACTTCCAGTCCGAAGAAATTGATCTCGTCGCCCGTTACCTCGTTCAGCCAATCCAACGCGGCGCGGTGCTCGTCAGTAAATCGCTGAGCGATCCAAACAATCGTTACAGTTTTGAGACCAGCTGCGTAGGTGAGCAGTTGACCGAGGTGGGTATGATCGGTGCGCTCCACCTGGTTCTCAATCAAGACCCAGGAATCGTTGGCAGTATCCTTACACAAGATGTCGGCCCGAAACGGCCCCACATCCTTTTCAACCGCCTCGCACTCCAGATCCAAGCCGATGGTATCCCCCAAAAGCGCCAAGTTCTCCTCTTGAGCCAGCCAAGGGGTGAAATGCTGTGCCTCGGTTTTCCAGACCTCTCTGAGGCCCACTTTTTCTAATCGTCCTAGTTTCATGTTAATGCTTCCTCAGTGAGTTGTTCGGCTTCGGATATGCGGAGGTCGCCGGAGATGAGCTTCGGGAGGAGGGTGTCGCGGAGTTTTATCAGCGCCCTCGATTCCTTAACGTTCTGGACTGTCCGCTCGAATAGAGGGGATACGATCTTTTGGAACTCTGAGATCAACTCCTCATCGGGAAACGCGCATTCAAAGCTTGGAAATGCATTCTTCGAAAGGTGGAGGACGGTCGTCCCGGATGTGTGAGATAACATCCAGTCTTCAAAGCGCTTGGTGCGAGCAAGCTGATACAGGAAGTGTTTCAGATTAGGTCCATTGGGCCGAACGACGCCAACGTCGAGTGAAATCACGAGCTTTCCGTAACGCTCGTCAGGAATCACCATGGCAGGTTTGCCGATCACATCTGCTGCTTGGGTGACGTCAGTGTAAGAAATAATTAGGTCTCCAGATTCAACCACTTGTTCTGGTTTGTAGGTTCCCGTGTATTCCTTGAGTCCATCTAATCTGTATCCTCCGCCTCGATTGAAGGATTTGAGCGTTACAAGGGCGGTTGTGGACGATTGGAGCTCTGAGCTCTTGTATGATTTCCCTTTTGTTACCGTTGCAACCTCTGACAGTTTTCGTGCATCCCATCCCTTAGGGATTGGGCCGAGCTCATCGGAGAACTCGAACGCGGCGGGAAAGAGGGATTTGGGGTCGGACAGGGTTGGGTGGTCGACTGAACCCTGTTGGGTGGTGCCGTTGGCGAGGGCTTTCTTGCGGACTTCGGC
>CAKZKU010000175.1 GCA_937124545.1 uncultured Microbacteriaceae bacterium
CCCTTTGGTCGATGAATCTGCCCCAGATATTTTCCCGTTTTCATCTCCGCAAGCTCGAGAGGAGACCACTCTCTCTTGGGGCTGGAAGCTTTGTTCTGCGGGGATTGGAGATTCATGCGAGCACTCTAAAAAGCCAAACGGATCTTGTCGATATTTTTTGTATGCCTGGCATATTTTTGCTCTGCTCCGGTCCAAAGGCGGCTTCAATGCCCTCGCGCCAAAAGCAAATTCCTAGCAGCAAAAAGGGGAGCCATCGGCTCCCCTTTTTAAAGTGAAATATGGTAGAAAAAACTACCTCGTATTCTTAAAGGCCAAACGAAAGAGAGGCTCCGATGACGGTCTCGTCTTCGGTGATCGCTGTGTCAGTAATCACGTGAGTTACACCAACGCTTGCGCTGATGTTGTCGTCAAGGCTGATATTGAGAGCAGCAGAGAGAGAAAGGAAGTCAACATCGTCTAAGCCAAGAGCAACAGGATCTTCGTCCCAGTTACCATAGGTCGCTCCGAGAGTAGCAGAAACATTGTCTGCAACATCAAAAGAGTAGCTTGCTGAGATCTCGTAGTAGACATCCCCAGTGTAGGCATCTGTGGTGTTGAAGAAAGCAGTCGCGCTCAAGTCGATGCAAGCGATGGTTGTGGATAAACCGGTGTAGACCTCAAGGCGGTCTCCGTTGGCGAATGGACCTCCAGAGTAGGAAGTGCTAATCAATCCCGCGTTGAAATCAACGCTCTCTTGAACAGCCTTCGTGATGCCAGCGCTAATTCTTGTTTCGTCTTGGCTTACAAGTCCACCTTGGCTTGTTCCGTGGAACAATCCAACGTTCCAGTCGAGACCGGCGGCGGATCCAGAAGCGTCGAGGCTAAGGCTGACCTGATCTTCACCGAGGTTGACACCACGATAAACATAATCCGAGTTATAACCCGCGGAGATGACACTCTCGATTTCAGCATTGGCAAAACCAATGATAGCAATTGAAAGTCCGGCTACTGACAGTGTGTTATTTAAACGCATATCGACGCCATGAATGAATCAGTTTCATCGATAGGTCAAGTTGAATTAATTAATTTTTGTAAATATTTTTCAAATCGATAGTGATTTTACTTAACAGGGGCCTAGGATTTCGGGTCTGTCACTCGTTTTATTAGTTCTGGCGTGAATCGTGAAAAAGGGGGGCGGATGGTTGAACTGCTGTGTCTTTCATCCCGAGCCTCTCTATTCGTATCCACGATAAACGTGGCAGAGGTCAGGAGCGAACGGTCGGCGATGGGAAGGGCCACGATGCTTTTCATGCTGGGAAGACTCCGGCGTTTATCACCTGTCCGCCCATTCGCGTCAACTTAAGTGCAACGCGCTCTCGGAGAGTGATTTAGGTGAAAAGAAGAGCGATTTTCGATTGACAGAGCGAGCAAGTCGGCAGGCTTGGTATGTCTAAAACTTCGCCCACCGACTGCTCAAATTTATCCTTCTCCCGACTCAACGATCTCGCAAGAAAAACCAAATTCATTCGCCGAAATTCCGCCAAATTTTCGGCGGCTGGATATCTCTTTTCACTGATCCGTGCCATCCTCACCGGCAAGGCTTCATTCAATCAATTAGCGATGGGCTTAAAAAAATCCGAGGCTCGTTCCCTTTCCAAGCAAGCCGTCTGGAAGCGCACGAACAAGATCGCCGTCGCCTTCATGCTCCAAGCCCTCAGCCTCACCCTGCTGGAAAAGTGGCAGCGTAGCAGCCCACAGATCCCTCGTCTCAAACGCCTCTTCAACCGCGTCCTCGTCCAAGACTCCACCCAACAAAAACTCCCCAAAGTTAACCACTCCCACTTCCCTGCCCACGGCAATGGTCAGCGCGTCACCGCAGGCGTGAAGATCGACCTCGCCATTGACCTTTTGCACGGGCACACCGTTTTTTCCAGCCTTCATGGAGCGACCGAACAGGATCGTGATCTTGGGAAAAACCTCATTGATTTGGTTCGTAAAAGAGATCTTATCTTGCGAGATCGTGGCTATTTCATCCTCGCCGAATTTCTGTTCAGCGAGCGCAAGGGAGCTTACTGGCTCAGCCGTGTCGCTTCCAATCTCATCATCTGTAACGAACATGGAACCGCCATCGAAGACCTCCTCGAAAGCCAAGTCGGAGACCTTCTCGATCTCAACGTCACCCTTGGCAAAGAGAAGCATCAAGCCCGGCTTGTCGCGATTCGCGCCAGCAAAGCCGCTGCTGAAAAAGCCCTCCGCGAAGCCCGTGAAAAAAACCAAGGTCGTACCTTGAGCAAAGGCCAACGCCTGCGTTGCCAGTGGCATCTCGTCGCGACCAACATCACCGCTGAGCAACTCGGAGCCCGGGACATCAGCGAGCTTTACCGCTGCCGTTGGAACATCGAGATCATCTTCCGCGCCTGGAAGCAATCGGCCAACCTCGACAAAGCGCTCAACCGCCAGAGTAATGAAGATCACTTCCAAGTGCTCATGCTCGCTGGCATGATCTATCAAGTTATGAGTCTGGCGATGGTATCTTTAATGCGGAAGATCATCGCAAAAAAACGAATCAGCTACGAAAAGCTCTTCGATCATTTTAGCGACTGGATCACCGGATCGAGGAATCTGAGAGAACTGTGGAGCTTCGATCCCGACTTCCGCCACATCACCATGGAAACCAGAAAAGACCGCAGACCCCTTGAAGACACCTGGATCAAGCTCTTAAGTTGACGCGAATTGGTCCACGGCTCAGGAATCACGGTCCGACCGGCGCTCTTGGCGCGTCTCTCCAGACTCTTGGCTAACTCCTCCCGATATTCTGAAACGTAGTATCCAACGTCTGCCTTCTCAAACGGGTATCCCCCTTTCAGATCCGGATGCGCAAATACTTTGGCCAGAAGTCCGTAATCCATATTCTTCGCAAATTCAGATGGACGGATCTTCACCTTATAGCA
>CAKZKU010000176.1 GCA_937124545.1 uncultured Microbacteriaceae bacterium
TTTCAGCGGCAAACGCAATCAGGGAGCCTGTCTTGTCGGAGAGCACGTTGAGGTAGTGAGCGATCGGTTCGTCGCCGGGCTTGGGTCCAAGCGATTCCTGCATTTGACCCATGACCAGGCGCTCAAAAGTGGCAGCCTGCAACATCACTGCTTCTTGACCCAGTGACCCACCGAGGCTTCCAGCACGCGCGAACAGTAGGTCGCCAGCAAGAATGGCGACCGAGTTCCCCCAGAGGGTTTGACTTGCTTGGACTCCTCGACGCAGGACGGCTTCGTCCATGACATCGTCGTGATACAGGGTGGCCAGGTGAGTGAGCTCCACCACCTGCGCAGCCGAGATGACACGATCGTTGATGCCTTCGCCCCATTGCGCCGTGAGGAGAGCCAAAAGCGGACGAACCCGTTTGCCGCCCGCGTCGAAGAGATGCCGCGCGACAGCATCCACAATGTCTTCGGAAAAACTCAACTCCCGAACAAGACCCTGCTCAACAGCGACCAAACCGTCGTCAAGCGATTTAGCGAGCGCTTTCTCCTCGCGGGAAGCAAAAAGCAGTGACTTACCGCTCAAGAAAGCGGCTCCGCGCCCCGCTGCAGAAGACTCTGCTTTCAGTGTGGGGTTCACGGGATGTCCTTATGTTTGGTCAGTCGGAGCTATGGGTGTTTGGGCGGTGGAGGGAGAGGCCGGTCGTTTCCGGCGCTTACCAATGGATTCCCGAACTTTTGAATCTTCGGGGCTTATTGCTCTGTGCAAGGCCACAATGCCTCCTGTCAGATTACGGTAGGCAACCCGAGTGAATCCTGCACCCCGCATCCATTGAGAAAGCACGGCCTGTTCGGGCCAATCAGAAATGGACTCCATCAGGTACCGATACGCGTCGCGGTGGGTGCTCGAGAGTGAAGTAATCGCCGGCATGACGTACTTCATGTAGCCCTGGTAACCAGCTTTCATCAGGGGTGCAGGCGGGTGAGAGAACTCACAGATCACGATTCGCCCACCGGGCTTCAGGACCCGATACATCTCACCCAATGCCACATGCGGATTATTGACGTTGCGCAAACCAAAACTGATGGTGACCGCGTCAAAACTGGCGTTGGGGAAGGGCAGCGCTTCCGCATCACCTTCGACAAACTCGATATCCGGGTTTCTCTTGCGCCCCTCGGCGACCATTCCCGGAGAAAAGTCAAGGGCAACGACGTCCGCACCCGTTTTCGCCAGCGCCCTGGAGGAAGTTCCGGTCCCGGCGGCGACATCCAGAACTCGATCGCCCGGCGCCAAATCGAGTGCTTTGACGGTGGCCATGCGCCACAATACGGAGTTGCCACCCGAGAGAAGGGCGTTCGTGCGGTCATAGCCCACGGAGACCTGGTCGAACATCGCAGAGACTTCGGACGGGTCTTTACCCAAGTCTGCGGTGGTCACCCCCTCACACTATCGAGAGAGACCCGAAAATCCCCTGTAGCTCGCGGTCTTTCAGCTCTTTGCGCTACCCCCTCGCTACCCTGAGGGCATGGCCCACGCTGTTGCGACACCAACTCTCGCGGTGAAGACACGACGCATGAGCCCCACCGACAATCTGATCGACTGGGTGAGCGCGGAAAAACCCCTGGTCATGCAGCGCCTGGGGCAGGGTCTTGTTGGGCTCGGCGAAGCCCTGAGGTGGGAGTTTCAGGGGCCTGACCGTTTTGCTGAAGCATCAGCGGCTTGGGCAGCACTTGTCGACAACGCCCACATTGATAACCCGGTGGGTATCCCGGGCTCTGGCTTGGTCTGTTTTGGTGCCTTTACGTTTGCTGATCAGTCTTCCCACACAAGCGTCATCATCGTTCCCGCTGTCGTAATCGGCGTGATGGGGGACACCTCGTTTCGCACCGACATCACGCTTCACGACGCGGCGGGACAGGGTCCAGTGGCGCGTTCGTCCCGCCCACGTTCACTGGCGCCCTTGGATTGGCAACCGGGTCTCTTGGGAGAAGCCGACTACCGTGCTGCCGTTTCACGCACGATCGAGCGTCTGCAGGAGGGTGAGGCAGACAAGGTCGTGCTCGCCCGCGAAATGGTCGCTACTGCTCCCGGGAGTAAAGACTGGCGGGCAGCACTAGAGAAGCTCAGCGACTCTTACCCCGACTGTGTCACGTTTGCGATCGACGGCCTGTTGGGCTCCACCCCCGAAACACTCGCCAAAGTGCACGAGAATTCGCTCAGTCTTCGGGTGTTGGCCGGCAGCATCAGACGAGGGGAAAATCCCTCAGAAGACCGAACTCTGGCCCAGGAACTGGTCACCTCCGCTAAAGACAACGACGAGCATCGTTTTGCGGTGGAAAACGTTCTTGCCTCCCTATCCACGCTTTCGGTCCACGTTGCTGCGGACGAACAACCCAGCACCATCAAGCTTGCCAACGTGTGGCACCTCGGCACCGACATTGAGGCGACTCTTCCCGATGGCTGCACAAGCCTCGATGTCGTGGCCGCTCTTCACCCCAGTGCCGCCGTCGCCGGGTCCCCCACCGCGGCAGCACTGTCGCTCATCGCCGAGATGGAACCCTTTGACCGCGGGCGCTATGCGGGCCCTGTCGGCTGGATGGACGAGCGCGGCGATGGGGAATGGTCGATCGCTTTGCGGTGTGCGCAATGGTCCCACGATGGCCACATCACCGCGTATGCGGGGGCCGGCATCGTGGACGAATCTGATCCTGAGCGCGAACTGCTCGAAACCCGACTGAAGTTCCGCCCCATCCTGCAGGCGTTTGGCGACGACTAGCGCTCGAGCGAAATATCGACGATGAGTCGGGTGGCAGTGCTCACCAGCGCATCCGCAAGCTCGCCCATAGTGGTGACATGCAGGTACTCCCAGCCATAGGCCGTGGCAAGCGCCGAAATATCTACCGTGTGAGGGGTAAACATCACCCGGTCAAAGAGTTCCCGGGGAGCGCTGTGTCCCACCTCTAGCTCGTCAAAAATGGACCCGCCGCCATCGTTGGCCACAAAGAGGTGAACTTTTGAACCCTCGCTGCTGCCTGGTTCCTGCATCAGGGAGCCAGCATCGTGAAGAAAAGCAAGGTCACCCAAGACCACTCGGGTCACGCCAGTGGCGCCTGACCGAGGGGCTGCAACCGCCACCCCGCGAGCCGTCGAAATCGTTCCATCGATGCCGGAGAGGCCTCGGTTGCTCACAACGGGGATGTTCTTGGGGCCGACAATGCGGTCCATTTCCCGGATCATGCGCGAAGCGCCAAGCACGAGGCGGTCGTGAGGCCACGACGCCTCCCAGACAGAAAGGGCAACATCCTGCCTTGTGGGAGCTCGGCGCAGAATCTCCATCTGTTCCCTCGCAAAAGCACTGCGGGCAG
>CAKZKU010000177.1 GCA_937124545.1 uncultured Microbacteriaceae bacterium
CCGGAGGTTCTGGTTCTCGATGACCCGCTCTCCGCGTTGGATGTTGCCACCGAAGCTCGGGTGGAATCAGCGCTTCGCAAAGTACTCGCCACCACCACGGCTCTCGTTGTCGCACACCGACCCTCCACCGTGATGCTGGCCGACCGGGTCGCCCTGCTGCACGAAGGGCGTATCGGTGCGGTCGGCACCCACAGCGAACTACTGGAGACCTCCGCTGCGTATCGCAGCGTCATCTCGTCGCTCGCCGATACCGATCAATCGCCGCGCGAGGACCGGGCCGTCACCGATTCGACCATCGAGCTGGAGATCATCGAATCCGCTGGCCTTGACGACGATGCGCGTCTCGTGCACCGCGAGGACGGGGACAACGCATGAGCATGCAGGGGGTGCAGGGCGAAGACCGCAGCAAGCTGACCCGCAGTGAAAGCGCGCAGATTCGGCGCCGGTCATTTGCATTGCTGCTCGACATTGTGAAACCGCATCGCCGGCGGTTCATCGCCACCATGATTGTGGTCGTCTTCAGTGTGGGAATGCAGGTGGCAGGCCCAGCCCTGATTGCTGCAGGCATCGATCGGGGTCTCCCGGCAGCGCAGGCGGGTAACTTCACCCCGCTCTGGCTGATTGTGGCGGGGTTTTTGGTCACCGGTTTTGGGGCAGCGCTGTTGTTGTCGATTTATACGAAATGGTCGATCTCGATCAGCCAAGACATCATGCACGAGCTGCGGTTACGTGTTTTTGCCCACACGCAGCGCCTGAGCATGAGCTTCCACGAGAAATACACGTCCGGTCGCATCATTGCCCGACAGACCAGTGACATCTCCACCCTCGGCGAGCTCCTCAACGGTGGGGTCGGGAACCTGGTCCAAGGTGTCTTGTTTATGGGCTTCACGACGGGGGCCCTGTTGCTGCTGGACCCGTGGAGCGCGCTGCCCCTAGTGGGGGCCATCCTTCCGGTCATCGGCGCCACCTGGTGGTTCTCCATTGCTTCACGGCGCGAGTTTAGAAACTCGCGCACGTATTCCGCCCGGCTCATCATTCAGTTTGTGGAAAGCATGGCGGGCATTCGCGCGGTGAAATCTTTCCGTCGCGAGCGGATCAACCGCGAGACCTACCAGGAGAAGGTGGAGGACTACCGCGAGGCGACCCGGCGGACGATTGCCATCTTTGGCATTTATGACCCTGTGCTCAAAGTAATCGGCAGCATCACCGTGGCCGTGGTGTTGCTCTTAGGGGCATTCCGGTTGCTCGAGGGCGGCATCGAGATTGGTGTCTTGCTCGCAGCCGTGCTCTACACGCGCAACTTCTTTAGCCCGATTGAAAACTTGGCCATGTTCTACAACTCTTTCCAGTCAGCTTCAGCGGCGTTGGAAAAAATCTCCGGTGTGCTGGAGGAAACCCCCGCCCTGGAAGAACCCACCCAACCCGAAGCGTTTACCTCCACGACGGGGGCTGTCTCATTTAGCGGAGTCAGCTTTTCTTACAACGACGGGGTGGAAGTCCTGCCTCGCTTCGATCTTGATATCCCTGGCGGCCAAATTGTTGCCCTCGTGGGGGCTACCGGGGCTGGCAAGTCCACCGTGGCGAAACTTGTCGCACGGTTCTATGACCCTACTGAGGGCACCGTGGCCCTGGATGGGCGGGCGTTACCCACCATCGCCGATCGGGACCTGCGCCGCTCCGTCGTGCTGGTAACCCAGGAGGCTTACATGTTCTCCGGCAGCGTGTCGGAGAACATCCGCCTCGGGAAGCCCGACGCAAGCTTCGCGGAAGTTCAGAAGGCAGCGCGCGCCGTTGGCGCTCACGAGTTCATCGAAGCCTTGCCCGAGGGGTATGACACCGATGTCAACAAACGCGGCGGCAGGCTCTCTGCGGGACAGCGCCAGCTGGTGTCTTTCGCTCGGGCGTTTATTGCTGACCCTCGAGTGTTGATTCTTGATGAAGCCACTGCATCACTCGATATTCCGAGCGAGAGACTGGTTCAGCACGGGCTGAAAACCCTGCTGGCAGATCGAACCGCCATCATCATTGCCCACCGTCTCTCCACCGTCGATATTGCCGATCGGATTCTCGTGATGGAGGACGGTCGAATCGTCGAAGACGGGTCTCCCTCAGATCTTCGAGGCGGCGACGGACGCTTTGCGACCCTCCACACCGCGTGGATGGATTCCCTGGTCTAAATTCCCGGTTCTAGTCTGGGGTCATGAAGAAACTAGGCCTGCTCGGGGGAATGTCGTGGGAATCCTCGATTCATTACGAATCGCTCATTCACCGGCACGTGCAAGCCACGCTGGGTGGGGTGCACTCCGCTGACCTCATCATCCGCAGCGTCGACTTTGCGGACATTGAAGCTCTTCAGGCGCAGGGCGCCTGGGCGGAAGCAGGCGAGGTGCTCGCCCACGAAGCCTCCACCCTGGAAAAGGCGGGCGCCGAAGCCATCGTGTTGTGCACCAACACGATGCACAAGGTCGCCCCCGCTATTGAGAAAGCCCTCAGTGTTCCGCTGTTGCACATCGTGGATCCCACGGCAGCAGCGATCGCCAGAGCGGGGCTGTCGACTATCGCTCTGATCGGGACGGCTTACACGATGGAGGACCCGTTCTATTCGGACAGGCTTGCTACCCACCAGATAGAGAGCATCACACCCGACAAGGCTGAGCGCGATGAGATTCAGCGCATCATTTACGACGAACTCGTCCGGGGGATTATTTCCGACACCTCCCGCACCTTCCTGCTCTCCGCCATTGCGGACCTGATCCGCAAAGGCGCGCAGGGCGTTATCGCCGGTTGTACCGAAATTGAACTCTTGGTCACCCCCTCCGATGTGACCGTGCCCTACTTCCCCACCACCGAGCTTCACGCCCAGGCGGCAGCCGCCTGGGCGCTGTCGTAACCCTGAGGGCACTCCCGCACGCTCCGCTCTAAGGTTGTGGGGCGAGGAGGAAACATGGCGCACTTGATCGGGGTGTATCGCGGAACCCGCGGTCCCCTCTACCCTCTGTCACGGTTCTTAGGCGCGTATTCGTGTGACCTTGCGAGGCTCAGCGAAAACCGGACCGGGATTTCCCCCGCCTGGAAGGCCATGGTGGATCGTTTGACGGCCGATGGCCACAGTCACGAGCTGGTCTCGTCAAAAACCGCCAGCGCCGCGCTCTCTCAGGCCAGTGCTGGTCGTGAGCCGTGCATCCTGATCGATGACGATCACGGCGATGTGGCGATGATTGCTGACTGGAATGATCTCTCGCTCGCTGATGGCGACATCGAGCGGTATGAGCGCATTCTGCGCTCCAAACTGCTCATGTATTAGTAAATCGACGGAATATTCGCCCCCAGGCTGCCAATCCGGCCCTGATCATTCACACGAATCTGTGCGCTCAGACTCAGTCCGTGGCCTCCCAGGTGTTGACCGGTGAGCACCACGTCATAACGGCCAGGCGCTAAGGCAGGCAAGCGGACCATGGCCTCAAGGTTCCCGCGAACGTCCACGGTGCCAGAAGCCAGCACATGCTGGGTCACCCCTGCGGCCGAGCGGACAGACAAAAGGTAGGTGGAGGTGTGCGCAACGCGATCCGACCCGTAATACACGGGCGAGCCCTCAGCGCTTCTGCCCACCGGCCCGGCCACGTGCAAGTAGATTCCGGGGGTTCCGGCAACACTGACACCTTCACTCACGCTGAGGGTGTAACCAAAGACGACAACCGCGCCGGCATTCGAT
>CAKZKU010000178.1 GCA_937124545.1 uncultured Microbacteriaceae bacterium
GAGTAAAACGAGATCGAGGCCTGTCGCGGCGAAGTAAGGCGCTTGCGCCGCCGAAGCCGGACCGTGTCACCGAAACCTTTCGTCGTTTTCCTCTCCCTACGCCCCGGCATGCCAGATAGTTACCATTGTTTTGACGACTCCACCCCGTTTTTATATCAAAGCTGAAATATGCCAGAATTTCACTATGTCTACATGCTACTCTCCGAATGCAGAGAACATCGCTATGTGGGTTGCACTGAAAACTTACAAAAGCGCTTGGCTAAGCACAACAAAGGAGATGTTCCACATACGGCAAAGTTTCGTCCGTGGCGCATTGAAACTGCGATTGCATTTAGAGATCCACAAAAAGCTGCTGCTTTTGAGCGCTACCTCAAATCACATTCAGGTCGATCCTTCGCGAGCAAACATTTTTAATGCTCGATCAAGAGGAAAGGGATCAACCCTGCACCTCGATGTTGAGCCCCGAAACGGGTTCCTTACTCTCCCGGTCTTGGATTCGTGCGAATGCGTCGAACGCAAACAAGAACACCACAATGACAGGAGGACAGAATGACGAAACTGAACCACAAATTCAACCGTGAGGCGGAACGCAAAAAAGAGGACAGTTTTCTCTTCTGGTGGCTGGTCGCCCTGCTGCTTTTGGAAACCTCGTTTCCTCCTGCATTCCACATTCCGCAGTGCAGCATAGCGACACCGAGTTTCAGGCCGACTTAAAAAATCGGCGCTGAAAAGCGCGAGGCTCACAAGTGTTTCAACTCTCTTCCTCTTCGCCCAATTGCTTTTCCAAAGCCTGCCGCACGAGTCCGAGAATGTAAGTGAGGTCTTCGTGCTTTTCCAAGCGAAATTCGACATTGCCGTTACCCCATCTTCCCAGATTGGTCACGTCCCGGCAGATCCCTCGTGGATCATCGATTTCAGGGAAATTGAGGTTCAGGCTAAGGCGAAGCCCCTTAGCCTGCGGGACGACATCCACGAAGTTTGTCTCCGCTTTGTAGGCCACGTAGAGTTTCAGGAATTCTTCGTTCACACATTCGTCTAATGCCAGAACCTGCACGCGGAAGGCGTCATACAATTCGCGTGCAAGCCCGCCTTGCAGGTGCGGGTGATCGGAAATCGTGTAGCTCGCGCCCTCTGGCGGCACGGGTTTGTAAGCGTGTAGAATGTCTTCAGGAAGCTGCGGTGCAGGCCAGATTCCTGCGGCGGCCTTCGCCAGCTTTTCGCCCCGCTTCCTTATGGCCGTTTCGTTCCATATTTCACAGATGCCCAGCCCTTGGTTCAGTTTGAGCGGACTTTCCTTGAATCCTCCAGCCATGTCCCGTTTCTCCGAGAAAGGGCGGTCGCTGTATTCTGAATTGTAGCCTGTGAGCGTGAGGTTTCCGAGGGTGTGCAAGTATTGCTCGTGAATACGCTTCCAATCATCACCAAGATCCGCACGCCACAGGGCACTCAAGTCTTCGTTCTGAGGCATGATGTGCTCTATCGTATAGTCCTGCACAGGAACACGCTCCTTACGCCCGTGATTCTCAAAACGGCGTAACCAGTAGGAACGGCGATTGAACTTGTAGAGATTGCGAATTTGGATCTGACGAATGAACTCATCGTCGCCGGGGAAGCGGCGATAAGATGGAAGCAGAAGAAATCCCGCCTTAACGCTTTCGACGTAGCGGTCTTTCTTCACTTGCCGCATGAATGTAGCAAATGTTTGCCGAAGCGAGTTGGTTGGAATGTCGCAGATGGCTCGGCGGAAGACGTAGCCTTCCACCATGCGGAGGACGGCGAGGAATTCCTGGTGGGTAATCTGCTCTTGCTGAAAATCCTGATACACCTCCATGAGCATCGGGTAACAGACATCCGCCCGCAGTTCCCGGATGTCATGAAACGCCTCTGCCAAAGCTTTGTCCTTCTCAGTGCCAAGCGCGATCCGACAATAGTATCCGGCAAATTCTTTTAGAGATCCGAGCAAGGCTTCTACCTCGTGCTTGCGGGAGTAGGCCTTGAATTCGTCGTAAACGTCTCCACGACGAATGCGCACGTTTCCAGTGTGGATGACGAGGTAGTAGCGCATGAACTCGTCAAACTCCTTGATATAGCTCTCCGCTCCAAATTCGACTTCCATAGGTCTCCAGTAGTCGGTGTAGAGCCGAGTCTGGAGTTCATGCTTCAGCCCCATGAGCACAAAGTTGCGAATGAGGTCGGCCTGAGTCAGCGCCTTACCCGTCGAGTTCATGCTCTCGAAAATCATCTGAGGATTGTCGATGCCTTGTTGCAGGCAGACATCCACGATCATAAGTTTCTTGATCCCTTTCCACACATCGCCCAAATCAGCCTTCGCGATTTGCTCGGCGAAAAATGTGAAGTTTTCGATGATCCGGTAAGAACCATCGTCGCCCGGCTCCTTGTCATCGACCAAACGCATCAAGGTTTCCTTGTCCGTGCGAGTGAGCAACATGCGATAGGCGGCCTCGCCTTTGCCGTAACGATTGCGAAGGTAGTAGTCCTCAACTTCGGCGGCGGAAATCGGCTCATCCAGATTCTCCTCCTCCAGTCTCCGCTTTAAGGCGAGCAGAAGCAGGGTCATCGTGGTGATACGCTGCTGCCCATCGATCACGAGCCATCGTGGGATCGCGGCGTCGACGTTGGTTTCAGGAATATAAACGGCAGAGCCGATAAAGTGGCTATTCAGCTCTTCGCTTTTACCGACGCGGATAATGTCGTCCCAAAGCTGCTGGCAATGGCTTTGCTCCCAGCTATAGGTGCGTTGAAAAATAGGGATGATAAACTGCTTTGATCCTTCCAGCAGTTGGGTGAATTGTAGGTCTTGGGCTTTCATGAGGTTAAGCGGTAAGAGTCATTTATATCTGTCCACCAACCCCTTTGAACTTCTCCACGAAGGCGGAGATCTTCTGAAAGACCGTCTGCTTCTTCGTTTTATACTGAGGGTTAAGCGGGCTCATTTTAGGGAGCGTGGCATTGAGTGCCGTGCCGTTCTCGGTCGCGTATTCGCGCTTTAAGGATGCTTTGATGTAGCGTTTTGCCTCCTCTTGATTCAACGCCTCGGTCCGGATCAGTTCCTCGGCTTCGCGCTTTTGTTCCGCTTGCGCGAAGGTAAAGAAGGCGTCGATGACGTTGGCCTTGTCTCCGATGTCGTCCAAGTTGGTCTGATTGATGAAATCAACAATCAGGCTCTCTTTTGCACGATTGCCGATGCTGGCTCGGATCACTCGTCTCACTTCGTCAATCAGGTCGCCCTTGTTCTTGGTCTTCTTGTTGTTCTCGAAGATCAGCTCCAGAATGTAATCCAAGTTGATCTCTTGAGACTTCAGTAGATCCACCTCAAAGACGACATCGTCCCAATCCACGGTAGACTCTTCTTTCTCCCCGCCTTCTTTCTGACGCCTCAACCAATCACGAGTGTCATTGTAGGTCGAGCGATAGTCCTGCACCAGTCTATCAGATGGCACTTCGATCTTCTGCATCGCCTCAATATCATCGTCGTTCAGATAATGCTTTGCCTTAAATTCCTCGGCCGCTTCCGCATCCTCCAGATCAACCTCTTGCAAGGCTTGCAGCCCGGTGAATTCATCATAATTCCTCAGCACGTTCTCCACCCGTAGGTATTCTCCGAACAGCTTCGCGAAATCCTTTTTGTCCTGCTCCTTCTCGATCTCACTCGGGTCGGGGAATCGTTCGTGCAGCTCTTTGACGACCTCCACATAGCCCCGACAGGCCCGTCCAGTGGCGATGTCGGTAAAGCCTTCCATGTATTCCTTGTAGCTCTTCTCCAGAACGACGTTCTTGGTGTTGGCATTGCCGAAGAGAGTGATGGAATCGATGGTGCTCTTCTCAAGATCCCGGAAGGTCACGATGTTGCCGAAGGTCTTGGTCGCATCGTAAATTCGATTGGTGCGTGAATACGCTTGAAGCAATCCGTGGTAACGCAGGTTCTTATCGACAAAGAGCGTGTTGAGACTCGGCGCATCGAAGCCCGTCAGGAACATTCCCACCACAATCAGCAAGTCCACTTCCTGCTTCTTCACCCGCTGAGCCAGGTCGCGGTAATAGTTTTGGAAGCCCTTGCTATCGACTCCGTAATTCGATCCGAACGCCGCATTGTAGTCGCTAATGGCGGCGCTGAGAAATTCCTTGGCGCTGCTATTCATCGCCGACACCTCGAAGCTCTCGTCAGCAATATCGCCCACCGCATCCTGCTCCTCGTTGGCGGCAAATGAGAAGATCGTCGCGACCTTGAGGCGCTTCTTATCCTCTAACCCATCCTGTAGCTCACTGAAGGCTTCGTAATACGCCTTGGCGGCGTCGACGCTGCTCACCGCGAACATGGCGTTGAAGCCCTTCGCGCCCATGTGGGCACGATGCGTCTTCAGCGGGAAATTCTTGAGAATGTAGCCCGTGATTTCACGAATCCGCTCGGGGTGGAGCAAGGCCTGCTTGTTCTCTGCGGCGGTGAGCTTCTTTTCGTCCTGCTCGGTCTCGTCCCGCATCGCTTCGACATCGGGATGGCGGTAAAGCGCATTGCCGTCGAAGCTGATTTTCGCGTCCAGACAGTGCAGACGGCCATCTTCGGTCACGATCAGCGGATTGATTTCCAGCATGCTCATATCCTTGGCAAGGAAGCCATTATAGAGCGTCCGGCCCAGCTTGCCCGCCTGCTTGGCCTGATCGCCTGACAGACCGAGCGCTTTTGCCAGCGTGCGGCCATGGTGCGGCTGGAAG
>CAKZKU010000179.1 GCA_937124545.1 uncultured Microbacteriaceae bacterium
CGGGGCTTGGGCAAGCACTACAATGAGCCTGAATAATGACGGGGAATTCGTCGGCACCATTCCCAGCCAAGGTTCCAACCGTGTCGTTCAATTCTATGTCGAAGCAAGCGACAGCCTCGGCGCCGTAAGTCAGTTTCCAGCTGGCGGAGTTGATTCACGCGCCTTGTATGAAACCGCTGACGGCGTCTCTGCCAACGGTGCCGTGCATGACCTCCGCGCAATCATGCTCACAGCCGACTCCGATCTGCTCCACCGCTCAACAAACACCCTTTCAAATGAACTCCTCGGTGCCACGGTCATCTATCAAGGTGAGGCTTTTTACGATATCGGGATGCGTCTGAAAGGCAGTTTTGTGGGACGCGACGCCGCTAGGGTTGGCTTCAACCTCAAATTCAATCCCGACCAACTCTTCCGTGGCGTTCACGAGAAAGTCGCAGTCGATCGCTCAACTCACGGGGACCTCGGGATCGATGAAATCATCGTCAAACACGTCGCAACCCGCGCTGGAGACATCCCCGGGATGTATGATGACATTGTCCAGTTCATCTCTCCACGCAGCCAGTTCAATCGCCGTGCCAGCATCCGCATGGCGGGCTTCGATGGCATCTATCTTGACTCCCAGTTCGAGGACGGAAGCGATGGCACCTTGTTTGAATTAGAAGTTTACCGTTGGGCCACAACCACCGTTGATGGCACGCCGGAAGGACTGAAACGCGCAGGGGGCTTAAATTCTCCAAACGGTTTCCTCAATCTTCCTGTCAGTGGATATGGCGATGAAAAAGAAGACTATCGTTGGCACTGCTTGATCACCTCCAAACGGCAGCGTGACGATTACAGCGTTCTGCTTCCCTTTCTTGAGACAATGGGCTTCAGTTCGAGCTTGCTCGAAGAAGCCGCGCCAGATGTCATGGATGTCGACTCCGTGTTACGCACACTCGCTTATCAATCGCTCTTCGGCCCGGGAGACACTACCTTTACCGGGGGGTCGGATCACAATTTCCGGCTTTACGCTCGCCCGGACGGCAAGGTGATGTATTTGCCATGGGATTGGGATTCCTCCTTCCAACGCGCCACGAATGCCGGGCTTGTCGGAGGTGGTAATTTTTCAAAACTCGTCAATCGGCCGGCAAATTTAAGACGCTACTACGGGCACCTCCAAGACATCATCGCGAAAGCCTTCAACAGATCCTACATGAGTGACTGGACCAGCCACTATGGCTCCCTTAGTTTACAGAATTTCTCGGGACGACTCAACTATATCGATCAACGAGCCAACCATGTTCTGAGTCGGCTCCCCGCCGAGGTTCCCTTCGAGATCACGACAAATGGCGGGAACAATTTTTCAGTCTTCACTTCCAGTATTCTACTTTCCGGGGAGGGCTGGATTGATATCCATGAAATCCGAGCTTCGTCTAATGGCGTGCCGCTCGAAGTGACCTGGACCGATACAGATCGCTGGGAACTCACCCTTCCTCTTAGTAAGGGGACAAACGAAATTAACCTCCTCGCCTTCAACCAAGAAAACCAACAGGTCGGAAGCGATAGCGTCACCATCAATAATCTCAGTTCAACCGAGGCCGCCAGTGCTGCCAACCTCGCCATCTCAGAGATCATGTATCATCCGGCAGACGACGGAGCAGAATTTATCGAGGTGATGAACATCGGCGAAAACACCATTGACCTCACCGGGGTGCAGTTCACCGACGGCATCGACTATCGCTTCGATGACGGAATTCTCTTGGAATCGGGCGGACGACTTGTCGTCTTTGGCGATCAATTCCTTAATGAAACGCGACTCAGCAATTCCGGAGAGCAAATCGTCCTAATTGCCGGAGATGGATCAACGATCCGTGACCTCACTTACCTCGATGATTCTCCATGGCCGATTGTCGTCGATGGCGACGGCCCGAGCCTCGTTCTCATCAATCCAATAGGAAATCCCGACCACGCTCTCGCCATGAACTGGCGGCCCAGTGTCCAAATCGGCGGCAACCCCGGAACAAGCGATGCGACCACCTTCTCAGGAGCGCCTGATGAGCTGATCAACTATGCCACCGGCGGAGGAAACAAACCGATCCAGGTGAGTCAGGATGGGATGGGACTCACGCTGAGCTACACTCAAAACCTTGCAGCGGATGATATCGTCTTGAAAGCCCAATGGTCGCGAG
>CAKZKU010000180.1 GCA_937124545.1 uncultured Microbacteriaceae bacterium
AACGAGACGACAAGGAGTCATACAAGTTATCCTCAATAGCTTCCTCAGTGATTGAGAAACCCATTGCCACTGTTTCGTGTGTGTAGCGTGCAGTCCATGCTTCTTGAGCATTGTCATACTCAATCGCGGAACCTTCACCTTTAACTGGCGCTGCTGAAAAACCGGATAATTTGGTTTCTTCCTCGAATGACCGATCTGATGATTCGGTTTCAAAGATTTCAGCGTGTTCTTCGCCATATTTTGCGTATTCCATTCCGAACAATGCGTTCAGGCCGGGGAGCAGCTCTTTAAGTAGCTGGGCGCGTGAAATAGCCATGTTTTATTCTCCTTATACGCCAGTTGCGTTCTGATACTGGTGCATTCCAAAGTTGAACTTAACGACCAGCTCGACATATGTGTCTGCAGCGGTTGCTGTCTCGGCCACTACGTCAATGACGCGGATTGGCAAAGTGTTCGTAGTGGCTGCTGAAGTCGAAAGTACAGCGACCTTCGAGTTCCCAGTTGCGGTGGAACCTGCGTTCTGAACGAGCGACACGTTGTTACCTACAACAGTACGGCCTACGCCAGCGATTACGGTTGTGCCAGACACAACAGCAACTTTATAAAGCTGGTCAGGATCGTCTGCTACATAAGCAACGATGTCATTCGCTGCAGTGTTTGCAGGGAAGTATTGGCTATACAATTCATAACCCAAGTTAGGGTCAGTGTATTTACAACCGAGGAATACACCTACGGGAGTTGCAGTTGTAGTGCCTTCGTCTTTTTCAAGCGTGCCGTCGGCGATTAACTTCACAAGGTCTCCGTTAAGAAGATTTGTGTCGTAGCCTGAAGCAATAGGTATTTGACGAGTTGCCCCGGCAAAGACCTGTCCACCGACCAAGTTGATCGGTTTCAGCCCATAGGGGGCGTCAACAGTAGGATAAGCCATTTTAAGCTCCTAAGATTAAGTTCCTTTACCGAAAGTAACCTTCGTTTTCCGTTCATTGAACAGGGGCATACGAGGATCATTTTCTCTCATAAGGTTGTTATCAACGGAGTGCATCTGAGACTTTGCTTGGGTCGAGTAATACTCGTTCCGCTCTTCAACTAACTCCTTTGGAGCCTTACAGAGCATCAAACCACCAATAACTATGTTGTCCTTAAAGCGTTCTTGCTCAATGGCAACCATTGTAATTTCTGGATGATCTGTTGCCTTTACAGGCTCCCAACCTTCTCTAAGTTTTGAAGAAACATTGGTGGCGTCTACTTGACCCTGCGTGCTAACGCGGACCCAGTGATAGTCGTACCCCGCCTCGGGCGTCGGAGATGGAAGCACCTCTGGACGAGTCCAAGACTTTTTGCGAACTGTACGTTCACGAGTTTCGAGTTCACGATTAATGCGATTCTCAGCCATTTTGTTTCCTCATATCTATTGCAACCTGTTTGGCGTATTGTTCGGGTGTCAACCCTAACCGTTTGGCAATCTGGACCTGTGTACGTGTCAACGTCACTTTCTTGGGTGCTGTGCTCCGCGTTGCGGGGGCAACCACTTGGGCCTTTTTACGCTTCGGTTCGGCATCCTCGAAGTTATCGGGGAAGACCTGACGCATACGAGAGTCAATCGTCTCGTAGTATTCATCACTCTGCGGGCTTACGCCCTGTTTGACAAGTTTGTTGTGCAACCCCAGCGCCAAACTTGTCATTTCATCGTCGCTGCCAAACCATGAATTAGTCTTTTGCCAATTCGCGGCCCGTTCATCGACTTGTACTGCCGGGGCGGTCTGTTCTACCTGCGTTTGTACAGGGGTTTGTGTCTCCTGTAAAGCGGGTAATTTGAAGTTTGCTAACCTATCGGACTTAATCTTAGCATTGGTTAGCTTTTCTTGTGCTTCGAGGACAGCATCCGAATCACCAGATTCATACGCTTCTTTGTACGCACGCTTGGCTCCCTCAGTCTCAATAGCGGCATTTTTCTTTGCCTGCTCAAGAAGAGCCGTTTGGTTCTTGTTGACGTTGCCCTTTAGCTTTTTGTTTTCTTCCATAAGCTGCTGAGTAACACGTTCAAGTTCTTGGCGTTCTCGGAGAGCTTCTTCTTTAGCCCTGCGCTCATCATGGTAGCCCTTGCTGAAATGTTGAATACGCTTACGAACTTTGTCCGAATAGTCTTCCAACTCTTCGTCAGTGACATC
>CAKZKU010000181.1 GCA_937124545.1 uncultured Microbacteriaceae bacterium
AACATTTCTGCCCTATAGCGCCTGTTTGCGGCGACGTCTTTTTCCCGTTCACTTGTCCGATAATCCAAAATCACAGACAAAGCGGCCTGGTAAGCGTCCTCCAAAACAGAGTCAGGCACACTTCCCCACGGGATACCGTAGGCCGTAGCCAGTAGCTCACAGAGAGTGTGGTTGTTGTTGTCCTGAAGATCGTCCAAGACAACCTGGATAATGCGCGTGTCAATCGGGTTAGCGTAACTCATTACTCAATCACCTCATAGGTGTTAGAGCCGTCAAGGAATTCAGCGTCGCCGGTCAAGCCTTCAGGAAAATCCGAAAACTCAAGGTTGTCGAGAACAACACGAATATCGTCTGTTTCGATAACCCAACGCTGAGTAGTAGTCAATGCGTATTTAGCCATTACTCATCGCCCTCCGGGATCACGAACATTTCGCCCACACCAATATCGTGGGCCGCAATTTCACCCTTCACAATGCGCGACACCATTTGATCGCGGCAAAGATCAGCCACCGTAGCCGGTTGAGCGTCAGCGGGCGCATAGACACGGGTAATGATCCCGGCAAACCCGGCCCATTCCACCATTTCTGTTTTTGTTGTCATTCCATTTCCTTTGTTTCCCGCGTCCAGCGCGGATAACTAGGAAACTACGCCCGCACCGGCAGCGTGTCAAGGATCGTCTGGCCTTCGTAACCAAACCGTTATCAAACACCCATCCCTCGAACATTTGTTCGACTGGCTTCAAAAACTTGCGAGATTTTGCGTCCCAGGGGAAACGATTTGAACCGAGTTAAGACCGAACCGAGAACCGACTAAACCTTATTCCCACGGGCAGCATTACACGACCTATGAGCCGGAGCCAACGGCGAGTCAGGATTACCAGGCACAACATGGTCAGCCTGCCACGGATCACCAGGCACAGCCCCACCACCACACAACCAACACACGGTAGCGGACTCACGAACCGCCTTAGCCCGTTTCCGGTAATCCCCAGAGTATTGCCCCGTGGCCTTCTTACGGGCCGCCTTCGCCATATCCGTGTACCTGTCACGGGACTGCTGATGCTCAGGGCAGCGCGAACCGTTACGGGTTACACGACCACAGTCCAAGCAAGGTTGGCGGAAGTTCGACATGCTTTGAGTTTACACAGCCGGGGTAAAGACTTGCGAAATTTTGTTTTCCCTAGGAACTTTTTTGAACCGAATATCGACGCTTTGACCGAATGGTGCAGCCCATACCGGTGACAACACTTCACACGTTTGATGCAAGCTTCCCGACAGCAAGCAAAACCTACACCCTATGAAAGCAAAAAAGAGAGGGGCCTCGTGTGGGCGAGACCCCCCCCTTTTTTTCTGTTGAGGATATTTAGTTGTATGTAAAGAAAAAATAACCTTGTCGAGAGATTACTTAGCTTTTTCCTCATCCGACGACAGAATCGTCGAAACCTGCTTGTAGTAGCTCCTCATCGAAGTCGCAATGCGATCCCGTGACGAGTTACTGTAACGCTTATCGAACGGTGGGTGAGTTTTCAACGTACCCAAAGCCTGCGAATAGTGACTTGCCACATCAAGTAGCTTTTCTTCCCGTGTCATCATGTACCCCTAACTAGAGACGTTTAATCTCTCCCTGATAGTAAACACCCTTTTCCAGGGTGAAGCAAGTAATGGCAGGCTGCGAGTCTTCCTGCGCTGTCCGCCTAAACCAGTCAGAACCGTTATCCATTGTTGACGCTTGAATCCACCAACGCGAACCCCCCCTTGGAGAATTACCAAGCTCCTGCACAATCGTGTGGTGAAAATGCCCCGTGATAAGTGTGGATACGGCTGCGAGGTACTGTGACCCGAACAAAGCTTTCTTCCAAAAGTCAGGGATGCTCTTAGGGTTACGAACCTGGTGCCCGTGAATAGCGCCCAACACATGAGAGCCTTCACCGAACACGTCAATGGCGAAACCTTCCTCATCCGGTTGCGGAATGTAAAACTTCACATCCAAACCAACCTCGTGACACAACCGGCGAAGCTGCTGCAAAATAACAACACCCCAGTCGTCCTGCCCTGGCCTACCCACGGTTTGCCCGTTGTGACGCCACTGACAGTGATTAGAAGCCACAGACCCATACTCGACAGGCGCATACTTCACACAACGCTTGATAAGGTCCCACATCATCGACGCAGCCACATCAACCTGTTGCATAGGTGACAAGTCATTGCCCTGAAGTTGTTGCTGATCGGCTTTGTTAGACACCGACTCGATAATGTCACCAGCATCAATGATGACAATCTTCTCCGGCTTAGCCTGCTTTATCTCCGCCTCAATACGGTCAAACGAAGCAAACACACGCTCCAACAGTTCCTTAGTGCCACCACGGGAACCAGTCTTACCAACCTGGAAGTCCGAAGGCACAACGACGAAAGCTTTACCCTTGGCGTTACTTTTCACCGTCTTAGGTTTCTTCGACCTGCGAGCCTCAGCAAACAACGTCGGCAAATCAAAGTCAGTGACCTTCTTGCGGAAGTGGAACCGGTAAGAGGTCAGCCACTCCCCATCCCAACGCTGCCACTGTGACGTGCGAGGTGTCCCAACCACTTCATACTCGTCAGGCGAATACCCGCGCTCCTCCAAGAACTCGTCAAAGTTAGGGGCGTCAGGTAAACCCTCCGTTGTGGCAACACCTTCGTTGCCGTCGAACTCGATAGCGGGACGGAACCCAGAAGGTGCCTCTACCTTCTTCGCGGGTTGCAAATCATCCAACATTAGCTTCGGTAGCACCCGCAAGACTTTGTGCGATGCAAAGCCAGCGGTCCTTCCGTGATAGACAAACCGCGGTTCATTAGCTCACGAGCGAGACCTTTCGAGGACCACACATTTCTGTCAGCCAAAGCTTTCTCCAGAATGTTTTTGTCTGAGTCGTCAAGAGAATCAATGATTCGACCCATCTTGCAACGAACGCTACGAGAAGGCGGCGTCAAATCTTCAAGCATCTACTTCTCCCAGTATGATTCTCGACAAACCCAGCACGCTAGGGTGCGGTTTTTCACACTGAAACAATAACACCCTCGACAGTTGTTTGCGAATCGCCTCAAAATCGTCATCCCAAACAAGGTTGTCATCCTCAAGGAACTCCGACGCTTTAAACACCGTTTCGTTTTTCATAGCTACCCCTTTCCTTTAACACTTTATGTAGCTACACAAAGTATGTCCTGTAACGACACGCTAAGTCAATAGCAGTGACCGAATTGTTATAAAAGCTCCAATAGCCTTGGGAGACAATATTTTTGATATTGAATTCTTTAGCCAAATAGAAAGCAGTTGCAAGCCCATGTCCACCCCCACCAATTATAATGACATCATATTGTTTTTTAATTTGAGGATTTTTCCAGGTTTTTTCCCAACCTTTATTATTAGTTAGGCCTTTTTTTAATATTTCTAAAAAACTATAATGCATTCTATGAATTCTTTTTTAAACTATAAACACGCTACTAAAGCTCCTTTTACATAACAACCTAATTCTTGTTAACTAATATAAAATTTGATTCGATTAATGATATAATTTAGCTATAGAATAAATAATATATTAATTATGAAGGAGAATATTTATGAGAAAGTCATTAACTTCATTCGTGCTATTTATATTCTTAGTTTTTCCAGCTTTAGCAGATGATGTTAAAATTGGAATTATTTTAGGATTTACAGGTCCTATAGAATCATTAGCACCTGTAATGGCAAAAAGCGCAGAATTAGCCATTGACGAAGTAAATAAATCAGGCAATTTTTCACATGGAAAAATAGAAAGTGTAAGAGGTGATTCTACCTGTGTAGATGCAGCTGCAGCACAAGCAGCCGCTGAAAGATTAATAACTGCAGATAAAGTTAACGCTATAATGGGTGCAGATTGTTCTGGTGTTACTACTGCTGTTTTAAAAAATGTGGCTATGCCGAACGGCATTGTTATGATATCTCCTTCTGCCACCTCACCAGCATTATCAACTGAACCT
>CAKZKU010000182.1 GCA_937124545.1 uncultured Microbacteriaceae bacterium
GGTTACGGGCCCAACGGTGGAACCGCAGATGGTTCCATTGGCCCTGAGGACACCATCGTGTTCGTGGTGGACATCCTCGGAGTGCAGTAGCGCTACGTGCGGGCGGAGCGAATCCGCTCAATGCGTTCCTGGGCGCGCTGACGCGAGGTAGATTCGCTGCCCAGTACGACGCTGACCAGTTGCAGAAGCATTCTGGTGACCATAATTGCTGGCCACCAGGGCTTCCGCAGGCCAAGTAGCTGTCTGGTTTCCGGTTCCAGGGTGGACACCGCTCCGGCGACCAAAATTTGGTAGGGCAGTCGCGTTCCCCAGGGCAGAGGGGGTTTGGTCAGGAATCTCAGGGCTTCGCGAACACGATCATCGCTTCTCAGGTGAGGGCCAAAGTTCTTGAGCGCCTGATCCAGCTCGGCTACTGACTTGGGCGGATTCGCCATCCCCATGAGGCGTCCAGCTTGTGCCCACTCGCGGACATAGCGGTCTTCGCCCGACTCGCCATCTTCGCCCGCGGGAATTGGCTCGCCCCACGTGCGGTGTGCCCGCAGGAAGGCATCCGTGAAGATGACGTGGACCCATCCGACCAAGTCTTCGTCGTGAGCGGAGTATGAGCGCGAGTCGCCCGGCGTGGATCCTGGCTGGTACTCGCCGTTTACCCGATCGTGAAGTCGGGAGACCCGGGAGCTTTCTTTGCCCACAGTTTCGGTAGACCCGAACGTGGTGGTGACCACCCACTGGACAGTTCCGGATAGGCGGCCGAGAGGATCAGACGCGTACCGCGAGTGATCGTGGACCCCCGCCATGGCGCCAGGGTGAAGGGTCTGCATGAGCAAGGCGCCAACGCCAGCAACGATGACGGGAATCCCGCCGTTCACAAACCAGACTGCAGAATCGGGGCCGAAGTACCCTTCGTCGTCGCCCTCGCTGATGCGCTTGACCCACTCGGGTTCGCCCTCGGGATGCCCCGAGAGCATAGTGAGCATGGTGGAGCGGTAGCGGTGTCGCAGACGGGAAAGAGGACCAAGACGCGACACGATGACTACCGTGGCAGAGGCGTCCTGAGAGAGCTACTAATACCCTGGGGGGTATATACTCGAGCCATGAGCACAGGAACCACAAGCCCTCAAACAATTGTCATCGTCGGTGGAGTCGCTGGCGGCATGTCTGCGGCAACGCGACTGCGCCGAATTAACGAGGAAGCCACAATCATTGTCCTCGAGCGGGGAGGCGAAGTTTCCTTCGCCAACTGTGGTCTTCCGTATCACGTGGGAGGTGTGATCCCCGATCGTGGGTCTTTGGTGCTGCAGAAACCTGAGCAACTAAAACGCCGCTTCAACATCGACGTTCACGTAAGAACCGAGGTAACCGCCATCAATCGCGAGGCGCGCACTGTGGCAGCGCGGAATGTTCTGACCGGGGATGTACAGGAGTTTTCCTACGACGCTCTCGTACTTAGCCCGGGCTCGACACCATTTAGGCCTCCGATTCCCGGCGTCGAAACGGCTCATGTGCTCTGGAACCTTGATGACATGGATGCCCTTATTGCTGCAGCTGATGGCGCGTCCCGGGCTGTTGTGGTGGGTGGCGGCTTCATCGGGCTGGAACTGGCGGAAAATCTGGTGCACAGGGGAATGTCGACCACCCTTCTGGAAGCTTTGCCGCAACTCATGCCCTCCTTGGATGTCGAAATGGCGTGGCCTCTCGTCGAGAGAGCTACGCACAACGGGCTCGATGTGCGTTTGCAGTCAGCGGTGACCACCATCTCGCCGAACGGCGTGATGCTTTCCGATGGCACGGAAATCTCCGCTGACCTCGTCGTTGTGGCGGTAGGGGCAAAACCGAACACGGAACTGGCTGTGGCTGCTGATTTGACCATGGGGGAGGCCGGGGGTATCCGCGTTGATGAGCAAATGCGTACTTCTGACCCCCACATTTGGGCGGTGGGCGATGCCGTCGAAAAAGAACGCGTCGACGGTCACACGCTCGTGCCCCTGGCAGGCCTGGCCAACCGACACGGCCGCCTAGCGGCTGATTCCATCATGGGTCAGCCCGCCTCTGCCAAAGTGGCCTACGGAACCTCCATCGTGGGCTTTTTTGGTTTGGCAGCAGCCTCGACCGGCTATACCGAGCGCGTCCTAGTGGCCAAAGGCCACCGTCCGCGCATCATCCACACGCATCCTGTCAGTCACGCTGGTTACTACCCGGATGCCAGCCAGTTGGCGATGAAGCTGCTTGTGGATCCTGACAGCGACGCCATTCTCGGGGCCCAGGTGGTCGGTGATGAAGGTGTCGACAAACGCATCGATGTGATTGCGACCGCCATGTCCGCCGGGCTCACTGCGAGCGACCTGATGGATTTGGAACTCTCCTACGCGCCCCAGTTTGCCTCGGCCAAAGACCCCGTCAACATGTTGGGGTATGTCAATGACAACCGTCGTCGTGGGGAAAAGTCCGTTCAATGGCACGAAGTCTCGGAGTGGATGGACCAAGGCTGGATTCTGGTCGACGTGCGCACCGATGGCGAATATTCGCGCGGCGCTATCCCCGGTTCACAACTGTTTACTCTGGACGAACTCCGTGAGAACTTGGATCAGTTCCAGGGGCAACGTGTCATCGTGACCTGTCGCGTTGGTCAACGTGGTCACACCGCCGCCAGTCTCCTCGCCCAGGAGGGCATTGAGGTAGCCAACCTTGATGGTGGTTACCTGACCTGGAACATGGGAGTGGCAGCTACCCCTTCTTCAGAACCCGCACCAGCCCACTAAATCGAAGGAATCCGAACATGCCAGAAACATCGCCACAAGACTCCAAAGCGATTCTCAACAGGTTGCGCCGCGCCCAAGGTCAGCTGGGTGCCGTTATCTCGATGGTCGAGCAGGGCAAAGACTGTCGCTCCGTGGTCACTCAGTTGAGCGCGGTGTCGAGTGCGCTCGATAAAGCCGGTTTTTCCATCATCGCCACCGCGATGAAGGAGTGCGTGAGCGAGGATGGGTCCCGAAGCAGCGAGGACGACCTCACTGTTGAGGATCTGGAAAAGCTTTTTTTGAGCCTTTCCTAGTTCCCTCGAGCGAGCGCTTGTAGGCTCGAGGCATGACAACGCAGGTTGCAGTGGTGGGCGCCACCGGTCGCCTCGGCTCGCAGGTGTGCCAGGTGATTGAGGGGCTTCAGGCTTTCGACGTCATCGCGCGCCTGAACTCCAGTAGTGACCTCCAAGAAATGCTCGGAGCCGACGCGGTGGTGGACGTAACCCACCCCGGTGTATCTGCAACAGTCGTCGACTTTGCTGTGGATCAGGGGCTACCCGTCCTCGTCGGCACGAGTGGTTGGTCTGCCGACCGCCTCCGTACTCTGGAGAAGAAGGTCCACCAGATTCCCAACGCTTCCGTTTTTGTAGTGCCGAACTTCTCGGTGGGAGCCACGGTACAGAACCTTCTTGCGGCCCGCGCAGCTGAGTTTTTTGAGTCCATTGAGATTGTGGAAACCCATCATGCGGGCAAGATTGATTCCCCGTCCGGCACCGCAGTGCGGGCTGCGGAAACGATGGCGGAGGTGCGCAAGGATCGAGGCGGCGTTGTCGCTCCGCATGGTGAGCAAACTGCCCGTGGTGAACAGGTACAGGGAATCCCCGTTCATTCCCTGCGAATGCAGGGTGTCGTCGCTTCCCAGGACATTGTGTTCGGTGGTGTGGGCGAAACGCTTACTGTCAGCCACCACACGTCATCGCCGGATGCGTACCGCACCGGAATAGCGATGGCCCTGAGCTACCTCATGTCTCATGAGGGCTTGACAGTGGGACTTGAGCACGCCCTGGGAGTGTCCACCCCGTGAATCGCCCGTTGTTGGCGGCACTTTTCATGTCGCTACTTCTTGCGATTTACCTGGTGTTCGCGCTCAACTACGCCTGGATTCTGATTACCGATGATTCCGTTCTCGCTAACGCCATGGGGTACGCATTGGGCCTTCTCCCGTTGCTGGGAGTCTGGGGCATGGTTGTCGAGCTTCGTTTTGGACGATCCTCCGCCCTCTTGGCCAGACAGCTGGAGAGCGAAGGCGGTTTACCCACAGAGTTTTCCCTCACCGCGAGCGGCCGAGCTGACCGTGAAAGTGCAGACGCACTATTCCCGTCTTTCGCTCAAGCGGTGAAAGAGTCCCCTGACCGCTGGCAAGCGTGGATGCGGCTCGGAATGGCCTATGACGCATGCGGCGACAGGCGCCGTGCGAGGTGGGCGATTCGCCGGGCTATTGGCTTGCATCGGGGAACAAGCTAGTCCCCGACAACTCCCGCGATGGCGTCCTCAATAGCGGGATCGGCAAACTCAAAGCCAAGTTTTTCTAGTTGGGTGGGACGAATTTTTTGCGAGGTCAGGAGTAGGGACCTACCGCCTTCGCCGAGCACGAGGGAGATGGCAAACCGCGGCAAACCCAACCAGAAAGGACGTTTCATCTCCTTGGCGAGAGATCGTGTAACCGTGTTGGCGGTCGCAGGGTTGGGCGCCACCAGGTTGATGGGCCCCGAGGCTTTTGAGTTTTCGCACAGGAAAGCGAGCGCGCGAACTTCATCGTGAAGGCTAATCCATGGCCACCATTGGGTTCCTCGCCCGATGGGTCCTGCGACGCCAAGAGCCGTCTGGAGCCTCAGTGGAGCCATCGCACCGCCCCGTCCGATCACAAGCCCCGTCCGGGCAAACACCACTCGCGTCTTGGCGGACTTCGCGGGAAGCGCCGCTTTTTCCCACTCTTGGACTACCTCGGCCAGATACCCGTCACCGGCAGAACTTTTCTCCGTGAGGTCTTCGTCACCGCGCTCACCATAAAACCCGACTGCTGTTCCTTGAATCAATGCTCGCGGTGGAGAGGACGCATTCGCTATCGCGTGAGCTAGCGTGCCGGTCGTCTCGCGCCGCGAAGACATGATGAGCTCTTTATGCTTCCGTGTCCAGGGCAATTTCCCAATCGACGCGGCAGCCAAATTTACGACGACATCCGAGCGCTCGAGAATGTCATCGAATATCACCCCGGTCGCCGGATTCCACTGGTGTTCGGTGGGCCCCTGGGGACTCCGGCGCACCAGGGTGTGAACGATGTGGCCACGCTCGGCGAGAAGAGCCTGAAGCGGCAGGCCGATCATCCCGCTGGCGCCGGCAATCACGACCCTCAGGCCAGTGGTGCTCACGGTTGTTATCCGAGAGTTGCTTCGAGGGTGATGGGAATACCCGCGAGCGCCTGCGAAATCGGGCAGCCAGTTTTTGCCTCTTCGGCAAACGTTGCGAAGGCAGCTTCGTCGAGTCCGGGAACGCGAGCATTCACCAACAGGTGCGAGCCGGTGACACCTTCCCCGGGGACGAAGGTTACCGCTGCGGTGACCTCGATTGATTCGGGTGGGGT
The DNA here is from genome assembly GCA_937124545.1 of uncultured Microbacteriaceae bacterium. Lineage (GTDB taxonomy): Bacteria > Actinomycetota > Actinomycetes > Actinomycetales > Microbacteriaceae > Pontimonas. The sequence goes on from CAKZKU010000182.1 coordinate 5,380, forward strand.
GCCGGCGCCGGTGAGGGCGTGAGAGAGGGCCATCGAATAGCACGCCGAGTGCGCTGCACCTAGGAGCTCTTCGGGGTTGGTCTTCCCTGTCTGGCCCTCACTTCGAGCGGCCCACGTGACGGCAAACGATGCAGCCTGAGAGGAGAGCAGAGAGGTGGTGCCCGAACCCTCGGTGAGAGATCCGTTCCACGTGGTGCGTGATTCGCTGGTGACAGCCATGAGGGGCTCCTTTGCTTAGGTTCCTATCGAACCACGTTCCCGCCTTCGAGGCGACTTTTCTCCTCCAGTCCGAGCGGTCCCAGCGGCGAGAATTAGCCCTTTATGCTTTCGCCCGGATCACTTTGGCCCGAACTAACAGGGCATAGAGCTCGCACCCCAGGCACAGACCGAACACCGAATTCAGGAAGGCCGCGATGAACGCGGCGGCGGCAGCCCCGACCAGCCCGTAGGGAACACCAATGAGGTGAAGCAGCACTCCGGTGGCGGTCACGAGGAATCCCACTAACTGGGCAAAGGTGGGCGGCTCTGGTGCTTCAGTGAAGGCCGGCGGGGAGAGCCTGGGTCGAACTACTGCGGCAAAAAGCTTCCCGTAGGGGTGGCGCTTGACTCCGGCGAAAGCCCCCCACGCGAACAGCGCGCTGAGGGCCACCAGGAGCACGAAGGCCGGCTCGGTGACGCGGTCGGCGAGGGCATTCGCGGGTCTGGGATTTGTCAGTCCCACGCCGATCACAACGAGCAACAGGACTGCGGTGATTCCGGCGCCAAAGCGGGGGCCTCGGGGGTCGATGCCCGAGGGGTTAGATGAGGTAGTCATCGGAGTGTGCCTTTCGGTATTCCAGTGCGTGGTCAACTTCTTCGCGGACGGTAGCAGCGGGTGCTGCTCCGCGGATTCGGGAGTGCAGGTGGCCTGAGGAGGTTACGAGCAGCGTGGTGGGGGTTTGGCTGATGCGCAGTGCGGAGGTGAGTTCCGGGTAGTCGGTGATATCGATTTCTCGGTGCGAGACACCCTCGAGTTCCTCGGCTAGCCCCGTGAGGATGCCTCTCATCGCATCGCAGTAGGAACAAAATGGCCCTGAGAATTGAAGCAGTGTGAGGATGGCCGTGTTGTCCACGAGCTCGAGCGGCACGTCTGGCGGGACCGCGTGACTCGGGGCCCGGGTGACCCGACCCTGGTTGCCTTTCCACCACAAACCCACCAGCGTTGCGATAAAAAGCAACGACAGCAGTGTGAGAAAAATAACCGGGGTATCCATGAGTTTTCACATTACGACCCACAGCCGCCACCACGCCAGGACGTGACGAACAGTTACAGGAGAGCTTCGGTAAGCTTGCCCTCCACAGCGAGAGGATTTCAGGGTGGGCGCCGAAAGCATAGAGTTTCGATCTGATGTCACCGTCGAACTGGTCAGGCACAGTGCCAGCGACGCGGATGTTCTTTTTGCTGCTCGAGTGAGCACGCAGGGTGAACAGACCCTGGAATCAGCGAGTTCCGGCCAAGAGGCAACAGAGCGTGACCGGGGCCTGATCAACTACCTCATGCGAGATCGTCACGGCTCACCGTTTGAGCACAACTCGCTGACGTATTACGTCCAAGCCCCCATCTTCGTATTTCGCGAATTCATGCGGCACCGGATTGCCTCGTATAACGAAGAAAGCGGTCGCTACCGGGAGTTGCGCCCCGTGTTTTATGTGCCAGGCCCTGACCGCAAACTCATTCAGGTTGGAAAGCCGGGCGCTTACGATTTCGAAGACGGCACTCCCGAACAAACCGCTCTTGTGCAAGACGAGCTGAAAGCGGTCTGCACCAGCGCGTACGAGAGCTATCAGCGGATGTTGGAGGCGGGCGTGGCCCGGGAAGTTGCTCGGGCGGTGCTTCCGGTCACTTTGTATTCCAGCATGTATGTGACCATGAACTCCCGGAGCTTGATGAACTTCTTGAGTCTGAGGACCAAACGCGAGGGCACTCATTTCCCGTCTTTCCCTCAGCGGGAAATTGAAATGGTTGCCGACAAGATGGAGGCCCTCTGGGCCCCGCTAATGCCCATCACCGCCGAAACCTTTAGCGCCAACGGCCGGGTCGCCCCCTAGGCGGGGTGCGACGACTGGGCTCGGGTACTAGCCTGGGGGAGTGGTAGCAGAGAATCCGTTTGGCCAGGTGCTGGTCGCCATGGTCACCCCAATGACCGCCGAGGGCGAAGTCGACTGGCCGGGCGTTGAGTCCCTGATGGACTCCCTCATCGCGCAGGGGGCCGATGGTCTTGTTGTGACCGGGACCACCGGGGAAACCAGCACCCTCACGGACAAAGAGAAATTGCAGCTGGTGACGACGGGAAAGTCCGTAGCGGCTGGTCGCGCCAGCATTATTACCGGAGGCGGTTCGAACGAAACCGCCCACGCCATCGAGCTCTACAAAGCCAGCGAAAAAGCGGGTGCGGACGGCGTGATGGTCGTCACCCCCTATTACAACAAGCCGACTCAAGCTGGCGTTCTGACACATTTCCGGCTCATCGCCGATGCAACCGATTTGCCAATGGTGCTTTATGACATCCCGGGTCGCTCGGGTATTCAAATCACCTACGACACGATTCTGCGCGCTGCCAAGCACCCGAACATCGTGGCGGTTAAAGACGCTAAAGGTGATCTTGCCGAAGTCTCTCGGGTGATGAACCAAACCGATTTGATGTATTTCGCGGGCGATGATGCCAACGTTTTGCCCACCCTGGCTATTGGGGGAACCGGGCTCATTGGTGTGACCGCCAACATCGCGCCGGAGCCCTACCGCATCATGGTGGACGCCGTGAATGCCGGAAAACTTAGTGAGGCAACCGCCCAGCACCAGTTACTGGAACCGCTGGTGCGCTCCACGATGACTCATGTGCCCGGCACGGTTGCGGTGAAATACATCCTGCATGGCCTTGGCCGCATAGCTTCACCGAGGGTTCGTCTGCCTCTCGTGGGTCCGGAAGAGTCCGAAGCGGCGGTCATCGAGTCGGATATTGATCTTGTCCAAGACGTTCCGGGCGTTGACTTCTCCAACTTCCGACCCGATCGGAACGCCGCAGCCGGCGGAGCTTTGCCTAAAGTCGCCGGAACCACGCGCTAAGGAAGTATGCCCCAACCACTGAGCGAACCACCACCGCTAAAGTCGGGGACCCTCCGCGTCGTCCCGCTCGGTGGCATCGGCGAAATTGGCCGGAACATGACGGTCTTTGAGATTGACGGGAAACTTCTCGTGATCGATTGCGGGGTGCTATTCCCCGAGGAGACACAGCCCGGTGTAGACCTCATTCTCCCTGACTTTGAGCCGATCAAGCATCGACTCGATGACATTGTGGCTGTCGTCCTCACCCACGGGCACGAAGACCACATTGGTGCGGTTCCCTACCTGTTGAAACTGCGCGGTGATATCCCCCTGATTGGCTCGACGCTGACTCTGGCACTAATCGAAGCGAAGCTCACTGAGCACCGGATTGCGCCGCTAACGCTGCAGGTCAGCGAGGGTGACCGTGAAAAACTCGGGCCATTTGACGTGGAATTTGTGGCGGTCAACCATTCGATACCGGATGCGCTTGCCGTCATGGTTCGTACCGAAGCGGGAAGTGTCCTGCACACCGGTGACTTCAAGATGGACCAGCTTCCCCTGGATGGCAGGCTGACCGATCTTCGTGCCTTTGCGAGGCTTGGCGAAGAGGGTGTGGACTTGTTCATGGTGGATTCCACCAACGCGGATGTGCCGGGTTTCACGCCCCGGGAAGCCGATAT
>CAKZKU010000183.1 GCA_937124545.1 uncultured Microbacteriaceae bacterium
CATCACCAGCAACATGGGCCTCCAGGAGCAGCGTTGCGAGGAAATATCCCAGGAGTGGGCGCTTTGTGACCCGGAGCGTCTGGCCGAAAGAAACCCCGCGTTCGTCGAGCTGCTGGAAAGCACTGAATTCCAGCTCCCCACCGTTAGCCCGGATGGCCGGTACGAACCCTCAGGTGGCTAGAAGGTGACCACATAACGGCAGAAAGCCAAGCCCCAAACTTCTGATCCGTAGTCAGATGCACCAGCGCTAACCGGTCTGGTTTTTCCCCACAATAACAGGGAAGCAAGGTAGATCGGTTGGATTGATAAAGCCATCAAGCGCCGCTGTTGGCTGACAAATTGGCTGACCGACGGATTATGAGTTCGGTACCTACTTATTAGCTGGTGTAGGCGGGTGTTGGCTGGCGTTGCAAATGTCAGTAAACAGGTGAGGTTTAGAGTGGCTGGTGTTGGAGTGCGTGAGGTGAAGGTGTGCACTAAATGTGCACTGACCCCAGGTCGACACTCCCCCTGCACAGCGTTACTCGGGAATAAAGCTGGAGTCCAATTCCCACAAACGAATAGGCACGTTGCTTACGATCCACGTTTGGAGGTCGCGGTCCAGACCGAGGATGACAATCAGCCCAACAATTATGAAGACAATGCCAATTCCGCGCCGAAACCAGCCTCGTGGGTCGGCAAGCCACCGAGTTTTACTGACAAATCGCTGGCCCAAGAGCGCAATGGCCAACAGTGTCCCAGACAGACCCACCACATAGCCCAGAAGCAAGAGGAGACCCTCCCCGAGCGAAGCGGGCAGCACTGTCACCACGAGATACAAATAGAAGGGACTACACGAGCTAAACACTGGGCCAAGCGCTGCTCCGGTGAGGACCGCACCGAGCACCCCGTCGCGCTGGCGAGCAGACTCTAGGTGTTTTGTCGTGCGCGCCTGTAGTGACAAGGCCTGGGAAATTTTGTCCCATATCTCGGGAATGGCGAAGACCAGACCAAGAAGAATCAGAATGCTGCCGCTGATCCACTGCCATACCGACATGGGAACGCCAAGAAGGCCGGTCCCCGCTCTCAACAGGAGGGTAAACGCGGCAATCGATAACCCGAGCGAACCAGCGATGATGTAAGCGCGGCGGCGGCCAGAGCGCCCAGACTCGGCCATGGAACCACCAACAATAACCGGCAGCAGGGGCAATACGCACGGCGCGAGTGTTGTCAGGATTCCCGCGACCACAGAACCCAGGATGAGTAGGGTCACGTCATCTCACCGAGGATTTCGGCGGCCGTCATACTCCCCGCCCACTTCTTGAGTTCGTTTCCTTCGCCGTCAATGTGCACAAACGTGTGCTGGATGGTAACCCCATAGCGCTGGCGCAGGGCCATCGAGTCGTCGTAGTCCACTGCCACGATGGTCAACCCTGCGGGAATACTGCCGGGGTCAGACTGAAGATTGTCCACCGTTGCCTTACACGGAGGACACCATGTGGCGTTGAAGAACAACACCACATCCGTGTCCACGTAGGCAGCGGGATCCGCTGAATACTCGTCATGGGAGATAAAAACACCTGCCGACTGGGACAGTTGGACGTTGGCGCTGCTCTCCGCACCGCCAGAGCTGGACAAATCAGTCGATGTTGCACACGAAGACACCAGGGAGAGGAGAGCTGCGAGCCCGGCAAGGATTGACCATCTCTGTCGTAACATCATCGACTCTTTTCTTTGGATGCGTCTTCAACAATCGACTGCGCGAGGACTGATGCGAGTTGAGCTGGCCTCGACGACCTCTCGGCTTTACAGGCCATATAGGCTCCGTCGTGAACGAGGGCGAGGGTGTCAAGGATGTTTTCGAAATCGGCCTCGCTCACCGACGTATCGACAGATTGCGAAAAGAATTGCCGAACCTGTTGTCGATACGCCGCAACCTCTCGAATGACGCCTGGATCATCAGCCATTTCACTGAGCGCATTAAGAAAAGGACATCCGTGAAACTCTCCCGAGTCAACCGATTCACCGAGAACATCAAAGGGTGTTGCGACACTTACGCCGTGCCGATCCGCGTGCACCGTGATCTGCGCCATCCACTTGTCCCGAACGACCTCCAGGTAGGTGGCCACCAGATCGTTCTTTGAGCTAAAAGAGTTGTACAAACTAGCTTTGGCGATTCCTGCCTCGTCAATAATCAAATCAATTCCAGTACGCGCGATACCGCGCTCGTAAAAAAGCCTGGTTGCCGCGTCCAGAATTCTCTCTCTCGCGGGCTGTCGTGTCGCGCGTGCTGAAATCATGATTCGACATTATCAGACAGGTCTGTATAGTTATAAGTAGACAGACCTGTCTGAATAATATGGAGGAATCAATGAGTAACAAAATAGCTATTTTTATCTACCAAAACATTGCCCAAGACCTGTCCCGTGTATATCGGGGTCTAGCGACGGCGATGGAATTTCACAATGCCGGCGACGATGTCGCTATTGTTTTTGACGGCTCCGGAACCGAGTCACTCGCCGCCATCGCGGACCCATCCCACAAACTAAACCCTCTGATGGAAGCCGCTCGCACCCTAATTGACGGTGCATGCGGATTCTGTGCTGGATCTCACGGCGTCACCGACCAGATCACCACAGCTGGTTTCACCTTGCTCGCTGACAACAAGGGCGAAGCAAGCGTCCGCAACTACGTAACCAACGGATACACGATTCTGTCGTTCTGACCACGAACCTGGGCTGGGTGCTCCTTGGCACCCAGCCCCCTAAAGGAGTCGCACGTGATCGAGCCCACAAACCTAATTCAAAAGTTCCGCAGGGTTCGCTCTCATACCGAGGCAGTCGCGTCCTGGTTGAGCGAAGCTGACCAGACGATCCAGTCGATGCCGGATGCAAGCCCGACAAAATGGCACCGAGCCCACACAACCTGGTTCTTCGACACATTCGTCCTCGCGGGCGCACACTCGAAGCATCGTCCAGATTTTGATGGCTTCGACATCCTGTTTAACAGTTACTACGAATCCGTAGGACCAATGCATCCCCGTGGGGATCGTGGCCTCATTACCCGGCCTGGGGCGCACGACATTACGCGATACCGCGAAGCAACCGATGGCGCAGTCGTTGAACTCTTGGCGGAATCGTATGACGCTGTGGGCCACATCGTAGAAATCGGCCTTCACCACGAACAACAGCACCTCGAGTTACTACTCATGGACATCAAACACGCCATGTTCCAGAACCCGCTCCTCCCCGCTATCTTCCCTGGTGACGCGCCATCGAGCGTCATTAACATCGCTCGTCCATCGTGGACGTCGATACCGGGTGGCGTCGTGACGATAGGCCAGAGATCCGACTCTGAGGAGTTTGGGTTTGACAACGAGCGACCTGACCATCGGGTGTTCCTTGACAACTTCGAGATCGCGGACCAACTCGTGACTAACCGCGATTGGCTGGGATTTATGACAGATGGCGGCTACGCCAAACACGAGCTGTGGCTCTCAGCCGGTTGGGCGGCGGTCAATAATCACCAGTGGCGCGCTCCTCTCTATTGGATGGAGAAGGATGGCACGTGGTGGAACTACACACATCACGGTTTAGCTGAGGTAGATCCCACTGCGCCGGTCGTCCACATCAGCTATTTCGAAGCCGAGGCTTATGCGAAGTGGGCAGGAGCTCGCCTCCCGACTGAAGCAGAGTGGGAACACGCACTCACCACCGTGGGAACGGAATCAACGCCATCGGCGAGTGACCATCCGTTCGGAATCACCGGATTGAGTCCCCGAGGAGCGTCAAAGATTACTCCGATGGGGCAGGCCATGGATGCCGTGTGGCAATGGACACAGTCCGCTTACCTTCCCTATCCGGGATTTATACCTGCAGATGGCGCCCTGGGAGAGTACAACGGCAAGTTCATGTCAGGGCAAATGGTTCTTCGAGGGGGCAGCAGCATTACGCCTGTCGGTCACACCCGGCCGACCTACCGTAACTTTTTTCCTCCCGACAGCCAATGGCTCTATTCGGGACTTCGCCTTGCTCGTTGATGCCCTGACGAGCGCGGACTGCGACGAAATCAGAGAGTGGCTTTCACGAACACCGCCTCAGATTCCACCTAAATGGCTCTACGACGCACGAGGGTCTGCGCTCTACGACCAGATCACACGGCTCCCGGAGTATTACCCAACCCGAACCGAGAGGAGAATCCTTAACGATTATGCGGCCTCTATTGCCCACCTGACTCAGGCGAAGACAGTCATCGAATTAGGCGCCGGGTCACCGGAGAAAAGTGGCATTGTGCTTCAGGAACTCGGCATTCGCGGGGTTGGGAAAGAATTTGTTCCCGTCGACGTGAGCGCAACGTATCTCGATCACATTCAAACTTCGATGGCCACGACTCATCCCGAGGTGACAGTGCAGCCGATTAGGTCTGACTTCACCAAGGTGAAACCTTTTGCAACGGGCGAGAGCCCACGACTCGTTCTTTTTCTGGGCAGCACCATTGGCAATCTCGACAAGGGAGAAAGAGAAACGTTTCTCGCTCACGTCAGCGCGGGCCTCGAGCGAGGTGATTTTTTTCTGCTTGGGGCAGACCTCAAGAAATCCCGGGACCGACTCATCGCCGCGTATCACGACAGTGAGGGAGTGACCGAAGCCTTCATCAGAAATATTGGGGCGGTCGCCCGCACCCAATGGGGCGCAACCTGGCCGAACGAACACTTCTCCTATGACGTGCAGTGGGACAACAAACACGCCCGAATCGACATGTCCCTCATCGCGCACCAACCCACCACCGTGACAATTCCTTGCCTCGACACCGCCCTGTCTTTTGAGGCTGGCGACAAAATACTCGTCGAGACTTCCCACAAGTTCACCCGTGAGTCAATTACTCAAGAACTCGTGGCTTCTGGCCTCAGTGTCGCGACGACCTTCACCGGCAGCAACCGAGACTTTGCCGTCCTGCTGTGCACCAAACCCTGACACACGCTTCCTCGCTGGCGTCGGGGCGCTGACACCGCGCCTCTGAGCGCTAGCGGTATTCAGGGTTGTGGGTAAAACCGAATCGATTACCACTGTCCCAGTCGGAACGACTGTTGCCCTGCGAGGGATATCCGCCCTGTGACTGAAGCATCCCGGCCAAATGCATGAGGTTCCACGTCATAAAAGTGGTGTTCCGATTAGTGAAGTCGTTTTCGGGACCGCCCGAGCCTTCGTCCATGTAGCTGGGCCCTGGTCCTGCCTCGCCGATCCACCCAGCATCAGCGGCGGGGGGAATCGAATAGCCAATGTGCTGGAGAGAGTAGAGAGTAGACATCGCTCCGTGCTTCACGCCGTCTTCGTTGCCGGTGATAAGCACCCCGCCAACCTTGCCGTAGTAGACATATTGACCTTTGTCATTCTGAAGCCCACTCATGGCGTAGAGGCGTTCAATGAGGAGCCTAGTTTGCGACGAGTTTTCTCCGAGCCACAAAGGTGACCCGATAACGAGAATGTCGGCTGCGAGGACCTGTGGCCACAACTGCGGCCACGCATCCTCCTCCCAACCGTGTTCTCGCATATCGGGATAAACGCCAGAAGCAACAGGGAAATCGACAAGTCGAAACATGTCGACGCTCAGTCCTTGCGATGCCATAAGTCCCGCGCTTTTTCTCATCAAGCCCTCAGTGTGACTGAGCTCAGGTGACTTCTTCAGCGTGCAATTGATAAACAGAGCAGAAAGCGAGGAAAAGGGTGACCCGACCATGACCCCAACCTATCGCGGTCGACACCCACTCGCCTGAACCACTTACAGTTGGGGAGTAGGAGAATAGGTTCTAGAGGATGGGGAATTATGCGGAGCGAAGAATTTGTCTTCCAAGGGTCCCAGGGGCCTCTGTCTGGTCGCCTAGTCACTCCTGGCTACCCCGTCCAGCACAGCGTTCTCTTCGCTCACTGTTTCACCTGCTCAAAAGACATTCCGGCGGCTAAACGAATCACAGCGAAGCTAGCTGCGCGAGGGCTCGCGGTGCTGAGCTTTGATTTCACCGGACTTGGCCACTCTGATGGAGAGTTCGAAAATACCTCCTTCACTTCGAATGTTGACGACCTCAAGATGGCAGCCGAAGAGCTCGGGAGGCGTATTGCGCCACCGAGTCTTCTCGTCGGTCATTCACTCGGTGGCGCAGCCGTCATCGCGGCCGCTCCAGAAATTCCCACGATCAAAGCAGTCGCGACGATTGGGGCACCCTTTGACCCGGCCCACGTCACACACCTCTTTGCCAACAGCCTGGACGACATTTCCGGTTCAGGTAAAGCAGAGGTGACTTTGGGTGGCCGACCGTTTACTATCACACAAAATTTCGTCAACGATATCCATGCCTCACGCCTGGTTCCAGCTCTCGCAAAACTCGACGCCGCCGTCTTAGTGCTTCACTCACCAATCGACGACATCGTTGACGTTTCGAACTCCGCCGACATCTTTAGGCACGCTAAACATCCGAAGTCTTTTGTTTCTTTGGATGATGCTGACCACCTCATGCGGCGAGTCTCTGATGCTGACTACGCAGCGGGAGTCATCGCCTCCTGGGCCGCGAAATACCTACCGTCCTCCTCGAGCGGACAATCTCCGACCGCCCCGGACGGAGACGTTTTTGTGTCTGAGGTCGACCCGGGCGGTTTCGCCCAAGACGTCCTGGTCGCGAGAACTCATCAGTTGAGGGCTGATGAGCCCGAGGACGTTGGGGGCGCAAATACCGGCCCAACCCCGTATCAATTGTTGCAAGCTGGACTTGGCGCCTGCACAACGATGACCATTCGAATGTATGCCCGGCGAAAGGACATTCCTCTCGAGAGTGTCTCGGTCACCGTGACACATGCCAAACGACACCTCACCGAGTGCGAGCGGTGCGAGTCCACACCACACGCCGTTGACCACTTCACTCGAACAATTATCCTTACGGGGGACCTCAGCGATGACCAGAAGGTGAGCTTGCTCAAAATCGCGGAGAAGTGTCCCGTTCACAAGACTCTCGAAGCATCAGCCCACATCGAGACCTCGTTAGGAGAGGTTGGAAAATAATGGCGGTGAAAGTCCTGCACATTCGCGACTGCCCCAGCTGGCAACAAGCGCTGAGCAATCTGGAGGACGCTCTGGCGCTTCTGAAAATCGAAGACAGTGTCGAGACCATAGAAATTACAAACGGGGAACAAGCACTTGCGGAAGATTTTGGCGGATCTCCGACCATCACTCACCATGGCAGGGACATTTTCGGCCACCTTGGCGAAGTAGAAGACCTCGCGTGTCGCGTCTACGCCACCTCAGAGGGACTGCGAGGGTCACCACCTACTGACATGATCGTCTCTGCTTTCAAGGACCTCACCTTCCCATAGGAATAGTGCCGGACCTCCTATGTCGATGGGAAAGATCCGCTTTCACCGAGTCGGGCTTGCAACCATCAGCAATCACCGCAGGCACGGCTTGATAACGCTGTTCCATAACACTTATCTCTTTCACCATGGAGAAAGTGTCAAGCATCACCCGACATAACTGTCAAGCATCACCCGAAATAGTGTCAAGGATCAGGCGACATCACAATGTCAACCATCACCCGAAGTAATACAGACGATCTGTAGGGCGGACGGGACTTGAACCCGTGACCGACGGATTATGAGTTCGGTGCCTAGGTATTTGCTGGTGTTAGAGGCTGTTAGCTCACGTTGCGGATGCCTGTAAACAGGTGAGGTCTGGCGTGTGTGGTGTTGGAGTGTGTGAGGTGGTGATGTGCACTCAATGTGCATTCCGATCCCAATTCCGGCGGGCACGGTTAACCCAGACACCTGCAGCGATGACCAGGCCCAGGGCAAAAAGGAGACCAAAAATACCTGAGGCCGCCAAGGTTTGTGCGAGAAATGATTGCACGGTGATGGCTGCGTTAATGAGGGGATCTTGCGCAATCACACCTGAGCGAAGCCTGAGGTCGTAGACGCCGTACCAGATGACATACGAGCCAACCACGATGACTAAACCAGAAATTAACCGGCCGCTCATTGATCGCAACCGTGACATTTTTGCCACCCGTGCACCGCGTGACACCGCCACAACGGCTCCCACCACAAATACACTGAGCGCCATCCCCCCCGTGTAAATCGACATCAGAACAGGTGCTGCCAGCCACGAATCAGACCGGAACCCGATGGATAGCACGGCGAGAAATGGCCCGATCGTGCAGGACAGTGAGGCCAGCGCAAAGGTCACACCGTATCCGACGACTGACCAGAAAGAATTACCCGGGGTGATGGAAAAAAACCGCAGGCGTGATAGCCCACCCGGTCCCCCCATCCATGCGACAACCCCTAAGACAACGAGCCCCACGCCGATGACGATAGTGACGTAGGGAAGGTAGGACTCGATGATGCTATGCAAGGGGGCCAGGGCCAAAGCAAAGACGCCGAAAACAGCAAGCAGACCAATACCCATACCGGCAGCAAGCATGAGTGCTCGGCCCAGCGCAAGCGCGACAGGTGGCCGATCGCCTGCGCCCCTGATGAACGCTGCTGTGTAGGCGGGCAGAAGGGCAAAACCACACGGGTTGAAGGCAGCTAGTGCCCCTGCAAGAATCGCTACTGAGATGTCTGTCCAGGTCATGACCGATTCAGCCTATGAGGCGCTGAATCCGGTCGGTCAGAGCGCTTTTGCTGAGTGTTCCGACCAGTCTTTCAGCGGTGCCATCAGGTGAGATGAACACATACGAGGGTTGGGAAACGACACCAAAGTGTCCCCACACGTCTGCTGACCGATCATCTAAGTGAGTAAACCCTCCGACACCGGTTTGGTTGATGAAGGTGACCATGTCTTCTGTTGGCCCTTGAGCGGCAACCCCTACAAACTGGACACTGTCGCCAAACTGCGCCTCGATATCGGCGATTCCTGGTGCTTCTGAGCGACAGACAGTGCACCAAGGGGTCCAAAACCACAAAACGACTGGTTGCCCGACGAGCTCCATCCCTGAAAATTCTTCCCCCGTGACCGTCACCGCAAGGACATCCAACAGGTCATCGTCGGCAAGGTCGCTTGAGGTTGCGCACGAAGCCACGCCGATGAGAAGAGCTGTGAGCCCGGCAAGGATTGACCATCTCTGTCGTACCATCATCGACTCCTTTCGGTCGAGGGGTTATCAACAATTTCTTGCGCGAGAAGCGACGCGAGCTGAGCTGGTCTCGATGATCTCTGGGCCTTGCAGGCCATATAGGCTCCGTCGTGAACGAGGGCGAGAGTGTCAACAATGTTATCTTCGACGCCCCTGCTCACGGACATCTCGAGAAATTGCGAAAACAAATGCCGAACCTGGTTTCGATAGGCCGCAACCTCTCGAATGACGCCTGGATCATCAGGCATTTCAGTCAATGCATTCAAAAAAGGGCAACCGTGAAACCTTCCCGAGTCAACTGATTCGGCCAGAACGTCAAAGAGTGTTGCGACGCGGAGGCCATGGCGATCTGAGTGCACCGCGACCTGCGCCATCCACTTGTCCCGAACGACCTCCAGGTAGGTAGCCACCAGATCGTTCTTTGAGCTAAAGGAGTTATACAAACTCGCTTTGGCAATTCCTGCCTCGTCGATGATCAGGTCGATTCCGGTTCGCGCGATACCGCGCTCGTAAAAAAGCCTCGTTGCCGCGTCCAAAATTCTTTCCCTGGCAGGCACTCGTGTTTTGCTTACAAGTTCCATGTCTTGACATTATCAGACAGGTCTGTACAGTAGTACATAGACAGACCTGTCTAACCATAAGGAGCGAACATGGAATTCAATGCCAAGAACACAGCAGTAGTGGTCACCGACCCGCAGAACGACTTTTTGAGCGAAACCGGAGTCACGTGGGGGCTCGTTGGCGACAGCGTCACCGAGAACAAGACCGTTGAGAACCTCGAAACACTCATCACCGAAGCGAAGGCCAAGGGATACCCCGTCTTCGTCTCGCCGCACTACTATTACCCCCACGATCACAAGTGGGAGTTTGGCGGCACCCTGGAGAAGATCATGCACGATATCGGCATGTTCGACCGTAAAGATCCTCTTGACCTCGGGGGCTTCAGCGGCTCCGGTGCAGATTTCTTACCGCGTCTCCAGCCTCTGCTGACTGATGGCGACACCGTCGTGACCAATCCGCACAAGGTCTATGGCCCGCAGACCAACGACCTCGCGCTCCAACTTCGCAAGCGTGGAATCGACAGAGTCATCCTGGCTGGAATGTCAGCAAACCTCTGCGTCGAGGCGCACATGCGTCAACTCACCGAGGATGGGTTCGAGGTGCACATCGTGACGGACGCCACGGCTGCCGCTCGACACCCCGAGCTGGGTGACGGCTTCGCCGCCGCACTCATCAACTTCAACTACATCGCCGCTGGAGTGGGCAACACTGCAGAGACCGTTGCCAGCCTCTGACGTTACATGATGTCGGGCGGAGCCTCCGTTTGTTCATGGAAGCTCCGCCCGCTCCGAACGACTCGACACCTCGAACTGGCGGCAACAAAACCCTCTCGATGACCTCGAGCCCCTCGAGGACAAGAAGAATGAAAACTCAAAGACCTCGACGTCATCGTCTGCGGAGGGAGAGCTCGAACCACTGCACGAGATTCAGGTGGTGGGGGAGATGTTTTATAAGAAGAGCTTCGAGACCCTCAGACAGGAATTGAAGACTGAGGGCAACACCGACCACATCGTAGAGGTGGAGCTTCGCAATGACCCAGATAACGAATACTCGGATAGTGGCAAAGCGGTGGCTGTGTTCATCCGAGACAAGAAGGTTGGTCACGTTCCCGAGTGGTTGGCCCCCAAGGTCTTTGACCAACTCGAACCGGAGGGTGGCACGGTCACCCTCGGCGCACGGCTTTATCTGGACTTCTTCGATGCCAAACCTCAGAGGAACTCCGTGATCGTTACCCTGGATTCACGCCTCGTCATAGTTTGAGCGTCTCGTATAGAGCTACACCCCAATAATCCAATATTGCAATATTGCAATATTGAATTCCTTTTAAGTAACACGTAGTTAGCTGTTCGTGCACACAAGTAATAGCAGTGGTGTGGTCTCGACGATCAGATCAGAATTCGCCCAATTTGCCGATATTGGGTGAAAATTTCAATGCGGGAATCAAGCTTCCATTGGGTGTTTTGGGGAGACTCTTGATTGGAAAATCGCTTTCATTCGGCTGGCCCACAATGCGATAGGGACCTCTCTCGAAAGGCACGAATTGTTTCAGAAATCAGAGCCAAACAGGTTTCGTTGCTGACCTTGCGCAAACTCATCGTCCAGTGACTGGACTGATGGTGCGTAGACCGACTTCGTCACGTCGATTCGGGAATGTCCCAGTGCTTGACTGACGCTCTCAATCCGAACCCCAGCTGCTAGCGCGTTCTGCGCTGATGAGTGGCGCAGGTCGTGGAACCGAACCCTCCGCAGTCGGTTAGATTCAAGGAAGTCTTCGAATCCTCGTCTAAAGAGTGTCGCGCTGATTGGGCCTCCACTAGCGGGGCTCTCTACTACATAGTCGTCATCGCCCACGAACGGACCGTTCCGCGACGCCACTGACGCCGCCCAGAGGACTTCGTGCATGTTCTCGCCTATCCGCAGCGTCCTCAAGCTGGACCTTGTCTTCGGCTTGGATTCAGTCGACTCGAGACGGCTCTTCCCATCGCTTCCATAGGCGAGATACTCTCGGCGAGATCGACGAATATGAAGTTCGTTCGCATCGAAATCAATGTCACCCCATCGAAGGCCCATGATCTCTCCTCTCCGCATCCCATAGGCCAATGCGAGTCGGATGGGAAGGCCAAACCAATGTCCCTCGGACGCATTGACAGCCCTCCGACACTCGTGACTATTCCAAGGAGGGTTATCCCTCCTGGTGGCTCTCTGTGAGCTCACTCGTGGGATTGAGACAGCTGGGTTTGTCCGCAAGTGTCCATGCTCTACGGCGCCTCCAAGAACCATTTTGAGGACTCTAAGTGCCCCGTTGACGCTCTCTTGCGCGTAAGTCCTGAGAAGGTCCTTAGCCCAGCTTGCTACGGCCCGAGAATCGATCTTGTTGAGCCGCACCGACCCGAACGTGGGGGCAATCATTTTGCGGTACCGGTACTCGTAGTCGTATGCGGTCGATGGTTTCACTCGAAGCGCTCGCACGTCTCTGATCCACCACAGAGCAAAGTCGTTGAGGGTGGGGTTATCAAAGCTCAGTTCATACTCGTCTCGGTCTGTCACAAGCTGTCTCCTTATTTGAAGTGCCTCGGCGTGAGTCTTGGCTGTGCGCCTCGTGCGAACTCTGGTGCCGTCTGGTTTGTGACCGATGGTGACTTCGACTCTCCAACGGTCTCGACCTTTCGCGTCTTTGGTCTTGAAAATGGATCCCTCTCCGTGTGCCATCAGGCGTTCACCTCCCCAAACGTTGGTCCCCTTCTGACGGGGACTTCTGTGCCGGAGTCGACGTCATTTAGAACGTCTGTTGGCTTCTCCGTGCGGGGATTAGTTAACTGGCAAAAATCGCCTTTTCGACAAATCCACAGATTGTGGGCGTCTCCGTGGCTGACTGTTTGGCTGACTGGCATCGCTTCGAGACCCTTCGATAAGAGTTAGCGATGGCGCTCGTGACCCGGATTTAAGCGGAAGTACTGTGGCACGCCCGGAGGGATTCGAACCCCCAACCTTCTGATCCGTAGTCAGATGCTCGAAGCGTGACTCGCGCCAGACGATCAACAAGAGAAATGCGGGTGAGCTCACTCACCACAGGTGGTGTCAACCACCGGTGAGGTCTCTAGGAAGTAGGCGGAGACTACCTCGTTGACGCAGGTGTTGTTATAAAAGGCCACCGGTGCGTGTCTGCTGGATTCCACGCTCAACAGCGAGGAATCCAGTAGTTCTGCGGTGTCTTGGGCAAACGAGTAAGGGGTGACTGATTCATCAATGGAACCAACGATCAGTAACTGAGCCCCCGAGGGGTTAGAGGGAACAAACGGTGTTGTGGGGGGATCAGGAATGAGGGGGTCCGCATTGGCGAAGTCATCCCAGCTCACACCTTTGGGCGGACCCACGTATTCATACCCGGAGGCATCGGAATACAGGGTGCTGAGCAGTGGTGCGACTTCTTCGGCGCGTTCGTTGAGCTCGATTTGTTCTTCGGTGGTCAGGGGCTCTGGCGCATAGTCCATGGTGTTGACGATGACCCGGACTTCATATTCGTTGGAGCGAATAATGTCTTTCGCTTCGAGGGAAGAACCCTCGAGCGAATCAGGGTCATACCCATCGAGAGAGAAGCCCAACCATTCAAAGGTTCCGTTCCAACTGGAGAAGTAGGCATCATCCATTGCAGCGTTGAACAGGTTTTGTGAGACGTCTTCGGGGTAATAGTTCAAGGTCAGGATTCCCCGCACAAAGAGCGCTTCGGAGCTGACCATGTTTCCAGGGCTTCGTTCACTGGGTTCATAACCGGCAAAACCAATGAGTTGTTCATCGTCCGCCTTTTGGCGGACGGTGAGAACCCGCTCCCACGCTTCATCAAACGAGATTTCTGCGTAGGTGGCATAACCTTCGAGGAATTTCTCCAGCTTGACCTCGTTGGCGGCAAAGTTCACCAGCGCACTTTCGATGCGGTCCTGATCCACGGTGGTGGGGCTATCGAACACCACTTTGCCGACCTGTTCGGGGAAGAAGCTCACATAGCGCCCTGCGATGGTGGTGCCATAGGAGGAACCAATGAAGTTCAGCGGCTCACCCGGGGTGAGCACGCTGCGCAGCAGTTCGAGGTCCTTGGCCACGTTATCCGTGGAAAGGGTCCACCAGTAGGGGTTGGATTCCACGCAGTCTTCGTAGTACTGATCCAGTTCGGCAATGGAAGCATCCAACTCTGCTTCGTTAGCCGGGGATGCTTCGCCAAAGTAGCTGAGGTAATCCAGTTCGTCCGAACACTCGATTTCTGTGCCATCGGCGAAGTCGGAGAACCCGACGCCTCTAGGGTCAAACCCGATGAAGGGAAAAGCGTTGTGCAGGTCCTCGGGGAAGTTGGAATTCTGTACCTGTTCGATACCGGAACCACCAGGACCACCGGGGTTGATGAAGATCCCGGTGTCGGGGTTCGCGTCGCTGGTCTCTCGCACTACCCGCATGACAGCAATGGCGAAGTCGGGGATGTCCTGGTTGCCTTCATAAGTGGCCGGGACCAGTACCGTCCCGCATTCCACTTCTGAGGCTTCGAAAGCAGCGCTGGTGGCATCGATCAGCCAGTCTCGATCACAGGTGTCCCAGGAGAAGTCCTGGTTCACATACGCGGCGAGATCCCGCTCACCCGTGGTGGTGAGGGCGCTTTCTCCTGAGGCGTCCGCCTCAGGAGAAGAAGTGGTGGTGCCCGCACACGCGGCCAGAAGGAGTGCCGCTGTGCTGAGAGCCGCAAGTGAGCCCAGTCGAATCATGGTGGGCTCCTGTGCTCGGGACGCTGCGTGGTGTGGGGTTGCCAGTCTATTTTGCCCAGCCTGTGCGGTGAGGTTGGGGGCGAGCTCACGCAGCCTGGTCGACGGGGGATGCAGGCTTTTCGCTGGGTAAATCGTGCCCGTATCGCCGGTAATGCAACCAGGCTGCGATACAACCGACCGCCACAGAGACCACCGCGGCGACCGCCAACAAGGTCAGTGTTGTGGCAGATGGGCTGACAACGCTTTCGGCGCTGAGTGCCTGAACAAACAGAATGATGACCACCAAGGCGAGTGCCACTCCGGAGGCGTGGACGAGAGCGCGCTGTGCGGCCA
>CAKZKU010000184.1 GCA_937124545.1 uncultured Microbacteriaceae bacterium
ATCATCAACGTGTATTTCCGTGATCTGGCCTACTTGCTCACTATTGTGTTGCAGTTTTGGTTCTACCTCACCCCGATCCTTTATCCGGTAGAGCTGGTCGCTACGCAATCAGACAAGTTGGGTGGCCTCGTGGGAACCCCGGTCACTCTCCTTGACCTTTACTCTCTGAACCCGGTGCTTGGATTTATCGAAATCTTCCGGAACCTGCTCTATGACAATCGACTGCCGGATATGGCGACAGTTTTGGTTGCCTTGGGTTGGACTATCGCAGCCTTGGGTGCCGGGCTCCTCGTTTACGCAAGGAAAGAGAAGCAATTGGCGGAGCTCCTATGACCGACTGGGCGGTGCGTGTAGAGGATGTCAGCAAGAAGTTTCGGCTGTACCACGAGCGAAATCAGTCTCTCAAGTCGGCGATTCTTCGCGGTAAAACTTCCGAGCACGAAGATTTTTGGGCTCTTCGAAATGTGTCATTCGATGTAGCTGAGGGTGCCACCCACGGGCTCATTGGTGCGAACGGTTCCGGAAAATCAACTCTCCTCAAGTGTTTGGCCAAGATTTATTGGCCGACATCGGGCGAGATTTCCTACCGCGGCAAGATGGCCTCGCTGTTAGAGGTTGGTTCCGGGTTCCATCTCGAGTTATCGGGTCGGGAAAACATTTACTTGAACGGTTCCATATTGGGGATGTCCCGGAAGCAAATTGACTCCCGTTTCGATGAAATTGTGGACTTTTCCGGCGTGGAGAAGTTCTTGGACCAGCCTGTCAAAAACTACAGCTCAGGCATGTATGTCCGGCTTGGCTTCTCCATTGCTATCAACGTCGACCCGGACATCCTTGTGGTCGACGAGGTCCTGTCCGTAGGGGACGAGGATTTCCAACGAAAGAGTTTCGATAAGTTCCGAGACCTCAAAAAAGCTGGAAAGACGGTCATTATTGTGACCCACGCGATGTCGGTGGTGAAAGACCTTTGTGACACGGCAACATGGTTGCGCTCGGGGTCAGTTGTTGAAGTCGGGCAGGCGGGTGCTGTCGTCGACGCTTACTTGGACAGCGTTGGCTCCTGAGTTGCGGTAGCCGGGTGGTCGTCCTCCACCAGTTTTTTGGCTGTGTTGATTTTTTGAGTCAGCACAATAAAGGCAAACCAGACTGGTAAAGCAAAAGCCAGCGAGCCAACAATCCACACAACATTGGGGCTGATTGCCTCTGGGAGGAATCCCCACCACCACTCGCGCGGGCTATTCAGGTTGAACCCCTGCACGAGAGTTCCCGTGGTGTAGCGACGGATATTCGTGTGCAAAGCAACCGCGTTCGCAACAACGAGCGCCACAGTGATTGCGGATAGTCGGAATCGGTCGCGAATAAGGGGAACACCGTCGTGCGTCAGGACAATGGTTCCAACGACCACGACCATGAAGGGCACCAAGTACCTCGGTTGGAATTCAACACCGGCCAAGGCGCCGCTGATTTGCAACAAGTAGACGGGGATAACCCACAAGGCTCCAAATACTGCGGCAAGAGCCCATGCCTTTTTCTTTCCGGGTGAGCGCAGGGACTCGAAAATCAGACCTAAGACAACAATTCCGACGCCGACTCCCACAATTTGCGGGAGTGCTGTGTCGAGCCAACCGAGGGATCCCAGCGGTCGTCCTCCAAAAACGCCTGTCCAAAGACCCGGGACACTCCAAATGTTGTTCCAGAGAAGAGCCCAATCAAACTCCCCAGGAAGAAGTGCGTCCGCACTTTGTGTCCACGGAAGGGTGGAATTCGTCACCCCGTTGGTGTTCACCCCGCCGATAACCCGCTCCAAGTTTCCGGGCGTGGTTATGAGACGAGCCACTACAAATGCAAGGGGGAACACCGCCACCCACGTCTTCTTCAACAGTTGTCGCGGGGTTAGGGGCGCCTGCCAGAGGGCCAAGACAGAAGCAACCCCCAGGAACAGGATCGAGTCGACGCGTGAACTGACGCTCAGAATGAGAGCTGCGACGTACACCGCGCCCAATCCGACCGATCGCCATCCGCTGGATTCCAGATACCCCAGCAGAGAAAGCCAACCGATGCCCACCGCCATGATCGCCCACGAGCTGGGGTTCGTGGAGGGAATCAGAAACATTCCCAAGGGGATCAGTGCGATCGGCCACGTCCAGGCGAGTGTCACCCGTAAACGTGATGGCAAAAGCAACCAGAGCGATCCCAACAGGGCCAGAAAAACGGCAATGTTGAATAGCCGGAAAGACACCACTGTTGTTTCGATGTTGTCACTTTTGAAGAGGTTTCCCACCATGTAGAAGCCATTCGGGTACAGCCCTCGGCTTGGGTTGTTGTGGCCAAAAGCAAAGTCTTCGCGGGGGTCTGTCCCGTCTAGGAAAGGTTGGCAACCGGCACTCTGCTGTGAGTTGTGGTACAGGCAATAGCTTGAGACAAGAAGTGGCGGTGGAATCATGACCCCTTGTCCGGCGGGGTCAATCTCACAGTCTGGCCCGGAGAAACTCGTGCACCAGATGCTGCTCAAGTGGTAATCGTCGTCGGGCGCGCCTCCCACCGCAGTGCTCAAAGCCCACGCCGACATCGCGAGCGTCGCGGAGAGCACCAGGGCAACCGCACTCACTACTTTTTGCAGCCGTGTCCACCCTCGGGGGGCAATCGACACGTCGGATTGCTCGAGCTTGTCCATATCGGTCAGCTTACTTTCCTGGGACAAAGAGTTCCTCGAGAAAAGCCACCTGCGCCGTTCCGGTATATCGGGCTAGCGCCACTTCGCGGGCGGCGCCAGCGATGGTTTCTCTCTGCGGAGAGGAAAGCTCCTCAATTTCTGTCAGCATTTGGCCCCACTGGCTGGGGCCAGCTAGGAACCCATTGACGTTATGTTCGATGGCGTCCCTAAAAACGGGGGTCGGCGACGCTAGCGTCAGTGTTCCCACCGCGGCTGACTCAAAAAACTTCAACTCTGATTTCGAGAAAGTGAAGGGACTGGATTGCAGCGGAGAAAGCGCAACATCGACCTCCGCCACAGCCGACTGTAACTCGATGAAGTTCATGAAGGGCCGTCTGCGAATTTGGCTTTCCACTCCGCTTAGCCCTGGGGTTAGCTCTAGGTGCCCGAGCACGGTGAGGGTCGAGCTCGGGGACTGCGAGAGAAAATCGATGATCCCTTGTTCAGCTACGGCGAAGTCTTTGGCATGGGAGTGGCTTCCGCTGAAGTATCCCAGCCGCAAACCCGGGGTGTCACCGGATGCTTGGGCTTCCCAGAGGGTGTCAGATACCTCTTCTTGCTCTTGGTTCATGAAGTTAGGAATCACACTGACGGGAAGGTTGGCGAACTCCCTCACACGCTCTGCTATGTAGGTGTTGGTGGTGATGACGTGGTCAGTGAGGGACAGGCACGCCCCGATGTTTGCAATAAACGCAAACCACTGGTCGATATCTTTTCCAAACAGCTTGTAGTTCAGATTTGATGTCACCAGCGGCGCAAACCTGATGTCAAAGACAAGGTCATCGATATCGAAAAAGACTTTTTTGCCAGCACGCCGGAAACGAGTAATCACGCGGTCAATGTCTGTGTCATAGGGGGTTCTGAAGACGACCAGCGAGTCGGCAAAATCCGCCAGGTTATCCAGGTGGGGAAGATCGGTGAGGAAGAAGTAGGAGGCACTAACGTCCTGGGACCCGACATTGAGCGCTTGCGTCATGTTGTAGCAGCGGTATCGAAAACTCCCTGAGTCGGGTTTTGGGGCAAAGTATGCGACCCGGTGGGTGCCCTCGCGAAGCAGTCCTAGTCGATTCCTCAGGGAGATGTCCCAGGGCTGTTCCCGCTCTGTCATCGCCGACCCCCAGTGCTAGAGGCGGGCGAATGGGCCGCGCGGATTTGGGAAACAATGGATCCGATTTCTGGCTCGACAAAGCTGTGGTTTGCTATCGAAGCTTTTGTGTCACGGTCGGAACTTGACGGAGCAACCTGGATGACAGCAGGAAACTCCAGGGCTTTGAGTAGGCCGGACGGGACCTCCCCCGAGGACATCACCAGAAGGCAATCTGGGGCCGCGAGGTCTTGAGGATCCCGGACTCGCACGTCGTCAAAGAACGCGAAAGGCTCCGCAGTGAGAGGGGATAGCGAGATGGTCACGTTTTCTGTGGTTGTGGCGAGCCAAGCCGACACCGAGTCGATCGCCGTGAGGAAAGCTGTAGTCGAGTTGTCAGGGTCCGACAGGATGCTCAAGTGCCAGGGGCTATCCGGTGTAGAGAGCCGTGCCGGTGCGGTCGGGTAATCGGCAAGGTCGGCTGGCCACGGCTCTGATGCAAGAGCCATCGCATGGCGCAGAGCAGCCGAGCTGGAGACTAATCCCACGGTATTGGGGATGCCGGTGACTTCTTGGCGGGGGGCGTTCGAGGGATAACTGAGTGGGCTGTCCGCCGCCACCAACACCCAAGAGTTAGAGCTTTCCGCTGCGTGTCTCAATGCTGCGGCGCTAGACCAAGACGTCGCCAATACCGTTTCGTCGGCGTAAAAAGGGATATCTGAGTACGTTTCTGTGACGGGGACCGGTGTTATCTCGACTGCGTGAAGGAACTCTTCACCGTGTTCGGTGAGTACGGTATTCAGGAGGCTGGGATCAAACCCGGTTCCGCGAAACAGCACCCGCAGTGTGGAGCGTCTAGCGCTTGCGACAGCGGCTGCCGCACGCACATAATCTGCGGTCAGCTCGCTCGGCGTCGCGGAGTCCAGCAGCACGGATACTCGTGGCGCGCTTATTTCTGGGGTAATGAAAGACCTCAGCGTTGCCGTTTCCGGTGCGACCCGGTGAGTCATCTCTTTCGCCGAGCGCAGCGGTAGACGTCGCTCTGCTTTGCCGTGGGCTAGAAAGTGATACAGCGGATTCAGTCGAGACACCCGTACATCATCATTTTTTTCCAGGTAGTAAGCCGAATCGAAATGGGGGGAGGGCGAGCGGCCTTCGACTCCACCACGGTGGATGAAGTGCCACAAGGGGTCTTGCCACCTTTCGGTGGGGGACATGCGAGCCCGGTACCACTTTCGATCAAAGTATGGGGAACGGGCAAACAAGCGATACATTTCGCGAGGGAGCGAGCGGCTAATCCATCCGCGAGGAGCGTACATCGCGAGGCCCCTTCGTCAACTCAGCCCAAGCTAGACCGTAGGGTAATTATGACAGGTTGGTTTCTTTTCGGGTCGAAGGGGATTGTTCAGTGCCACAGCACCCGGTCGTCAGCGTCGTTCTCGTCAACTACAGGGGCGCCGACGACACGCTGACAGCCATTGAAATGCTCACCGCTTTGCCCGAATATCCGGCGCAGCTAGAGATTGTTGTTGTCGACAACGCCTCGGGAGACGACAGTCTGAGCCGCTTGAAAGCATCTGCACACGACATCGTCCTGGTGGAGTCTCCTACGAACACGGGGTTTGCTGGCGGCTGCAACCTCGGTGTTTCGAGAGCTGGCGGGGACATCGTCGCTTTTCTCAATAACGATGCACGACCGGACTC
>CAKZKU010000185.1 GCA_937124545.1 uncultured Microbacteriaceae bacterium
CAGCAATCGCACGCTCAATACCAGCAATCAAAACATCCTCAAACGTAGTCGTAAACGAATCCGCCAAAGAATCAGCCATAGACTCCAACTGCTCAAGCTGAGAATCCAAACCATCCACAATGCCAGTAACAAAGCTCTCACCCTGCCCATACATAACCTGAGCAGTGTTCTCCCCAAGCTCCATACCCAAAGCATCCAACTCGCCAAACAAAGAGTTGATCTCTGTAACAGTCTCAGAACCACCATCAACAAGCGCCTGAGCCGTCTCCCCACCAGCCGCCACACCAGCCTGCACAAGCTGATTGAAAAGTTGCGGATCAAGACCCAAAGCCTTCAAAGCCTTCAGGTTTGTAACAAACTCCCTCGTGCGTTCCACAACAGCCCGGTAGCCATCAACAAGCAAATCAGCTTTACTGCGAGCTGTCTCAATCGGATCAGCAAAGTTAGTAATAAGAGCGGTAGAGAACTCTTTGAGGCTACGACCCGAGTTCACAACCCTCGAAGCAAACTGGACAGCATCAACACCATCCGCCGCATCCTGCACATTCCCAAGAATTGACGCAATCTTGGCAGATTCCCGGACAGACTTTTGAACCGAATTTATCAGTGCCGAAGCAGCGTCACGGCGAGCCAACAACTCGTCACGTTGGCGCTCAATGCCCTGCAACACAGCAAGCTCGGCACGAGAGTAGCTCAAAAGGTTCTGATACGACTCGTCAAGCAGTTGCCCGTTATCGAAAGCTTCCTTCAGCTTCTCCTCAATAGAAGTGAGGCGATCTACGGCTGACCGTTCAAACTTTCCAAGCTCCGCCGCAACCGTCGGAAGAATGTCCATCTCGCGCACAAACGCCACAAAAGCGTCCATAGACTCTTCGGCGGCCTCTTTGAACTCAGTAAAAGCGTCAAAGTCTGCCTGCCAAGCATCCATAGCCTCGTCGAACCCAGCAGCAGTTTGCAAGAACATTGCCTGCACTTCTTGGACCGAAACCATCCCGTTACGGGTGACTTCCTCAAAGACTTTGTACCACTCGTCACCAGAGCCGAGGATTTTGGTAATAAGCCCCTCAGAAGCGCCAAGTGTCTCAAGTTGCAACTTCGCAGACAGCTTCCCGGCATCGTCAGCAAGCCCACGGAAGAAGTCCCCCACCGTGTCTTTTGCTTTACCGGCAGAAGCGCCCAGGTCGTCTATCGCAGTCGCGCTGTCTTCAAGCATTTCATTGACTTCAACGCCAGCCTGCAAGTTGGCGTCAAAATCAAAGTTTTTGAGTTCCTCGTCTAAGCTCGCAAGACCGTCATTGGTTTTGTCAGCGACCTCCATGACTTTGCCAGCAATAAAGCCCAAGCCGACTGCAATCGCGCCAAAGCCCGTGGTAACTAAAGCAATCTTTACCAGTTTGAGCGATTTAGCGGTCCTAATCAAACTGATATTCATTGTGTTAAGAGCGCCCGCAGCAAGGTAAGCGGTTACGCGCAAAGCGTCAAAGACCTTGACCGAAATACCAAAAGCGATTACCCCGGCGGTTAGCTTAGACACCACCCCAATGTTGTCCACAATAATCCGACCAAAGCTAACCATCACCTGCACAACTACATAAACAAGCTTGATAACCTCAATAAGAGTGTTCGCAAACTGTTCTTTGTTAGCCGTCAAAGACTTGACTACCGGGATGGTGCTTTCAAAAACGGCTTTCATAATCGGGATCAAATTCTCGACAAGAGGGGTCAATGCTAACGTCAGCTCCGCAATCGCTGGCGTAAGAGCCGCCCCAACCACAGCCTCAAAGTTCGCAAACGTCGCCCGCAAAGTCTCCTGAGCGACAAACAAAGTCCCCGCCTGCTTTGAATACATCCCCACAGCGTCAGAAGCACGATCAAACAAAAACTCGACACGAATCTGCTGCTCAGCCAAACGCCGAGAAGCACCCGTCAAGTTGTCTAGTTCCCTAGCAGCCATCTCCGCGTTGATCTCAGACTGCTTCATGGCGACACCGAACTTCTCAATCGGGTCATACTCACCACGGAACAGGGCTGTCATACCCAGCAACGCCTCTTGAACGTCGTAACCATAAGTAATAGCAAGGTCAGTACCCAAACCAACCAAACGCTGTGTCAAATCAGAGGTCTCAGCAATAGAGAAACCAGACTGCTTCAAAACCGAACCAATAAATGTAGAAGCCTTCGCCGCCTGAGACATTGACAAACCCATGCTCGAAGCGTTTCGCGAGAAGGCAATCATCTCTGCGCTAGTGCCCTCAAAAACCGTACTCAGACCATTCAAGTTCCTCGTAAGATCACGAGACTCCTCAATAGCCCCGGCAGTAAAGCGAGCCATTTTAGTGCCTAGGTTGATAGCAGCAAAACCAGCCCCAAGTTTCAGCGCAGTACCAGTCAGGTCACGGAACTGCTTGCCAAGCTTTTTGAAGTCTTTTGTCGCCTCCTCGATACCCTTGCCTTTTGTACCGAGGATTATGTCTACTTTTAGCTTTTGCCCTCTTCTAGCCATTTATATTGTTCTCAATCTCTTGTAGGGTTCCCGAAACAATGTCCCGGACCGCTTCTAGGGCTTCTGGCATTTTCTCTTCGGCGGCAGGGTAAACATAACGCGACGCTTTGCCGCTGGCCTTGGTGTTAAGTCTGTCAATCATTATTTTGCCCTGACCATTGACCCTGTGGCGTCGCTTTCCGCCCCTGTAGTCATATTCCTTTGTCATCTGGCCTTGGATGCTGTCATTGCCGCGACCCGCCATGTCAGCGATAACAGTTGCCGGAGACACAACCTGTAGTTGCAAAATCGCCTGGTTTTTCTCAGAAGAACTTTGAGGAGAGCGCAACCTTACCTTTACGGTGTTTGCCTTGAACCTATTGCCCCAAGTCTTAGCGCTCCCAGAAGCGCTCTTTTTTGCAAACCCCGAAAGGGGAGGGAATGCGGGGATCGCGCTTTTGATCCCTTTCCTGACTTCGGAACCCACGCTTTTGTAGTCCCTTTTCATGTCTCTAACTAATTTTGCGTCTACCTTATTCAACTCGCGGATGATGTACCTATAGTCACTAATGAAAATAGTTGCTCTATTGTCTAAAGCCATTTCACACCGCCAATCTCTCTACTATTCTACCTAACAAGAAAACCGCCCCACAGGGGGGCGGTCTCCTTACCTAGGTATGTTCTTTGCTACTAACCACCTGTGCATGGTCCATAACATTCTTGGATCAAGTTCCAGCAACTCTCTCGGACTGATACCTGTCTCTACGGCTAGACCTGCTACAAACCAGTGGGCCGAGCTTTCGCCTAGCCCTTGGATTTTGGGTCTTCGTCTGACTCACCCACCGTTTCAACCTTCTCCAGCCACTTCTCGTAGCTTTCCTTAGTTGAACCAGTGCGCTTCTCAGAGTGCCAAGCCAGGTACAACAACCATCCAACGCGAGGGTCATCCCCGAGCTTTGCAACCGAAACGTCGTACTCTCTCTCGAAAGCAACTAGATCGGCAGCGTTGCACTTTACGTTTTTAGCTGTACCATCGTCGAACTGAATGTGTAGGTTGATTTTCATTTATGTTGCTCCTAGTTAGGATGTTGCTTTGGTGATTGCTCCCGAGGT
>CAKZKU010000186.1 GCA_937124545.1 uncultured Microbacteriaceae bacterium
CATAGGATCACCGGATATGACTGATCGGGAAGTGTCCCCTGAGTCGTTAAAATAAGTGGTGGTTGGTTAGCCGCATCCGACAGGATGCAGGCGTTCAAACCAAAACCAACTAACCACCGTGTTACATCAAGAACTGAAAGCGGCCTTCTTGCAAGGCGACGAATCCCAAGCCAGCGAACTTTTCAATGAGATGCTGCGAACCTCCGTCCGACTCGGGCTATTTGCGGCCATGGAAGAGGAGATCAACAGCCTCTGTGGGGCCAAGTATGCTCCCGATCCTGAGTCCGATTACCAACGTGCCGGAAGTGAAATAGGGAGCGCTTACATCAATGGCGAAAAGGAGAAAATCCAGCGTCCACGAGTCCGCCACAAAGAAGACGGCGAAGTGAAGCTGGCGACCTACCAAGCGGCCTCCAGCCAGCGTAATCTTTTCGCTGAAGTCGTCTCAGCCCTTAGCGAAGGGGTTTCGAACCGTGGAATCACCCGCCACACCAAGGGCGCGGTCAGCAAAAGCGCGGCCTCCCGCATGTGGGTGGAGAAAAGCATGGAGCAGCTCGACCTCTTGCGCACTCGGCCAGTGAACGAACTCGACCTCCTCTGCATCCAGATCGACGGAGTCTGGATCGGCAAACGGTGTCTCGTCCTGGCGATCGGAATTGATGGTGAAGGCAACAAGCATGCACTGGATTTCGAGCAAGGCAGCAGCGAAAGCAAAGCGGTCGTGATCGCTCTGATCGAGCGGCTCCGAGAGCGTGGCATTGAAGAAAGCGATGAGAGACGCCTGCTTGTGATCCGTGATGGAAGCCCCGCAATCGAGTCGGCAGTGAGAAGTCATTGGCCAACTGCGCTTCAGCAAGAATGCCTCATTCACCAGGAACGCAATGTCATCGACAAGCTCCGTAAACGTGACAAGGCCGAGGCCGTGCAACACTTCAAACGGCTGCGCGACGCGCAAGGAAAAGAAGCAGGGGAAGAAGCCTTTGATGATCTTCTCGACTTCATCAGCGAACGCAATGCGGCGGCGGGCTTGGCGTTTAAGGCACGAAAAGACAGCCTGCTGACAGTTCATCGCCTGGAAATTCCATCGACACTCAATGGGACTCTGACCAACACAAACATCATCGAGAACACAATCCGTAACTGGCGGGAAGCAACCAACAACGTGAAATTGTGGAACGAAAAGGAAACGATGATTCCACGTTGGGCCGCAAGCGGAATGCTCTGGGCTGAGGCAGGTTATCGAAAGGTCCGAGGCTACCGGGACCTCCCTGCATTGGCCGCCGCGTTGGCGTCCTCCACTCCGGCTTCTTCGCTTCGCTCATCAGCCTGCGCTCCGGACGCCAACGCGGACCAACCAGCACCTTGACCAGCTACTAACCTCATGTTAGAAAACCTCATCCAGCTGCCAC
The DNA here is from genome assembly GCA_937124545.1 of uncultured Microbacteriaceae bacterium. Lineage (GTDB taxonomy): Bacteria > Actinomycetota > Actinomycetes > Actinomycetales > Microbacteriaceae > Pontimonas. The sequence continues at coordinate 1,410 of CAKZKU010000186.1, forward strand.
TGTTTTAACGATCCCAGGGACATCCCCGACTGATCGTATTAACGAGAATTGTTCGCTTCGTAAGCGGTCAACAGAGCACCGTTGGATAGATGGTAAAGGTGCGAGATCTCTGGCACCTATGCTGCGTCGCCGCTTT
>CAKZKU010000187.1 GCA_937124545.1 uncultured Microbacteriaceae bacterium
GTGGCTTCGACCGTTATCGCGGTTGCCTCGCAGGTGGGTGAGCCCATCGGCACCACCAGTGTTGGCGTCAACGGCACTTCCGGGTTCATTGTCTTGGCCGCCCTGGACACTTTTGTGGTGGAGGCCGACTTCGCCGAGTCCGATGTGGTCGGTATCGCAGATGGGCAAAGCGTGACGCTCGAATTCGACGCGCTTCCCGACGCTCGGCTCGAAGGATTGGTTACCGAGGTTGACGCCTACGGCAGCGTCGACCCCAGTGGCGGTTCGATTACCACCTATGGCGTCACCATCAGCGTTCCAACCCCTCCCGCCGGCTTACGAGCAGGGATGACCGCGCAGGCAAGTATTACCACTGAGGAAGCCACCGGAGTGATTTCGGCGCCGGTAACCGCAATTAGTGAACGCGAAGACGGTTATGTTGCCCTCGTCCAATCGGAGGATGGCAGTGTCGAAGAAGTTGCCGTAGAGATTGGTGTTCGTGGCGGTTACTACGTGGAGATTGTTTCGGGTCTCACCGCCGGTGACCGAGTCGTGACGGGTTCTGACGGCGAACTGCCCTCCACTTCCTCCGGCTTTGGTGGGCCTCCTGAGGGAGCCAGAGACTAGTGAGTGATCTCGTTGTTGAGCTCAGCAATGTTCGGCGCGAATACCAAACCGGTGAGGTTCCCACTGTTGCGCTAGCGGACGTGAGCCTAGAGGTGCGTCGCGGCGAGTTTGTGGCGATTGTGGGCCCCTCCGGTTCGGGTAAGTCGACCCTGATGAACCTGATTGGTTGTTTGGATCGACCCAGCTCAGGCACGGTGAAAATTTCCGGCCGGGATATTGCCACCCTGGATGACAATGAACTCACGGCGCTGCGATCCAAAGCGATCGGCTTTGTCTTTCAGCAATTCCAGCTTCTGCCGCTCACCTCAGCGGTCGACAATGTGGCGACACCATTGCTGTACCAGGGAGTGCGGCCACGCGAAGCGACGAAACGTGCCGGGGACATGCTGGCCCGATTGGGGCTGGGGGACCGCCTCGATTTTGACCGCGGGCGCCTTTCCGGTGGTCAACAACAGCGTGTTGCGATTTCACGTGCGCTGGTGACGAACCCTGACCTTGTGCTCGCTGATGAGCCCACGGGGGCCCTGGATACAGCATCAGGTGCTGCGGTGATGGATGTCTTTCGTGAAATTAACGCCGATGGGCGCACCGTGGTGCTGATTACCCACGACCTCGAAGTGGCCGCTGCGGCGAACAGACGGATTTATATTCGCGATGGTCTGATCGAGCGAGATGAAGTCGGCACGATGGCGGGTGCCCGATGAACCTCTGGCTCACCTTTTTGCTCTCGCTCTCTCGGATTGCCGCGGCTAAAGTTCGCTCGGCCCTGACCATGTTGGGAATCATCATTGGTGTCGGCGCCGTTGTCGCGCTGACGGCGGTGGGCCAGGGTGCAGAACAGGGTATTGACTCGTCCCTCGCGTCTCTCGGAGCCAACCAAATTACTGTCTCTGCAACAACGACAACCGGCTTGGAAGAAATTGATGCAGAAGCCATTGCCGATATTGAAGGCGTGCTTCAAGTCAGTACGCAGGTGAACGGCAACGGTACTGCCAGCTACGGTTCTGAATCCATTCGCGTGGGCATTATTGGGGTTTCTCCCACCTACGCAGACCTCGCGGACCCGGAGCTCTCTATCGGGACCTTTCTGCCCCAAGCGCCAGGCTTGCAAAATACCCGGACCGTAGTGGTCTCGGCTGAAGGTGCTGCCGACCTCGGATTTAGCGTGAATTCCATCGGAGATGAGATTCGACTAGATGGTGTTGCCTTCACGGTGGTCGGCATGCTGGATGATGCCGATGGCTTTGGCGCAGGCCAAAACGTTTACATCACTCAGGAAGCAGCGCGGAGTCTTTTCTCTAAGTCCCCGTACCTTTCCGCCATCAGTATTCAGGCGGTCTCGCAGGAAGCTGTAGCGCCGGTGGAATACCGGGTCGAGCAGTTCTTGCGCTACTCCAAGGGTGTTGTCGACGATGACGATGCCACCTACTCGATCTTCAACCAGGCAGCGCTGCAGGACACCATCAAGACGGTGACGGGCACACTGGGAATTTTGATTACCGGCATTGCCGGAATCTCCCTCGTGGTTGGTGGCATTGGAATCATGAACATCATGTTGGTCTCGGTCCGTGAGAGAACGCGAGAAATTGGCGTTAGACGAGCTATTGGGGCTAAGCAGTCACAAATTTTGACGCAATTCCTGATGGAAGCCGTCGTCCTGTCTGTTTTGGGTGGCTTGATTGGGTTGATCATCGGCCAGTTGGCGTCCTATGGATTCGCAGTGCTCGGCGGGTGGGACTTCTTTATTGATCCCGTGACCGTGGCTGTGGCAATGGGCTTCTCCGCTGCCGTGGGTGTCGGCTTTGGAGTGTGGCCTGCGCGGACAGCATCCAAGCTTCAGCCCGTCGAAGCTCTCCGCTTCGAGTAGCGCACGCTCAAGAAACGGCGCCCGAAATCTCAGGCTGTGGGTCTGCTACCAGACGCACACTGATCAGTCAGCGCGCAGGGGGCCTGGAGCCATCTTGCGCCGGTACCACCAGAAGCCGGCTCCTGCACCACCGAGCACCAGAACACCAGTAATTACCCAGACGGTGATAATCGCCGGGGACACGTAGCCGGGGCACGTGCTCGCTCCGAGCCCTACTGCTTCATCGCACACATAGGCTTTCGACGAACCGGAAGAGGGAACAAAAGTGCCCTCCGGTGCGGGCCGGCAGGAGCTGGCGCCAGCCTGCTGGGTGAAGGTGCCAGGAACACATTCGGTCTGCTCGGTGGCGCCGGCAAGCAACACGGCGTATCCGGGTTCTGCCTCAATACAGCCACCGGGTGCAGTGCTCAGCCCTGTTTCTGACCAGGTCCCTGGCTGGCACTGCAGAGGATTCACGGCGGCACTCTCGGCCTGTAAAGGTTCTGGTGAGTCCGCTGGAGCCGGCTCTAGTTCTTCAACATCGGTTGCCGCTGCATCACCTTCGGCTGCTGCCGGACAACTGGTGGCTGTGGTGCCAATGGCGGCCGGGCACGCTACCCGGGAGGTAGCGCCGGCTTTCGCGACAAAGTAGCCCGCTCCCGCATCACGACAGCTGGTGGCCCCTTTTTCGTTCTGGTAGGTGCCCGCCTTGCACTGGGAGGCAGAGAGCGCACCGGTCGTTGCGACAAACGAACCGGCGGGGGCGTCAATGCAGGAGCTTTGACCGGCACTGGGCTGATAGGTTCCTGCAGCACACAGCGTGGAGGAAGTAGCCCCGCTCGAGGCGACGAACCGTCCCGCAGGAGCATCGATACACGAGCTTTTGCCGGCCTCAGGCTGGTATGTCCCGGCGGCGCACGGCGTGGCGGCGGCAGCGCCCTCGGCGGCAAAGCGGCCAGCCGGGGCCGTTAGACAACTCGTTTGCGCCGTGTCTGGCTGGTACGTGCCTGCAGCACACAGGGTCGCGGCGATGGCCCCTTCGGCCGTCACAATGGAGCCCGCTGGAGCGGGTGTGCACGCGCCTTGGCCCGTGTTGGCCTGAAAAGTGCCCACAGCGCACAGGGTGGCGGCTGTTGCGCCGGTGCCCGCCACAAATCGTCCTGCCGGAGCCTCAAGGCATGAACCTTGACCGGCGTCAGGTTGGTAGGTTCCCATCGCGCACTGGGTCGTGACCGTGGCACCCTCCGCTGCGTAATATCCGGCAACCGTAGTCACACAGCTAGAGCTCTCCGGACTTCCCTGGTAGGTGCCCGCCTCACACAAGGTGGCAGACGTGGCCCCGGTGACGTTGACGAAAGATCCTGCGGGGGCAATCTTGCACGATTGCTGTCCCGTCTCGTCTTGATACCGCCCTTCGGGGCATAGTGTGGCCTCCGTTGCACGGTCCGAGTCGGTGAAGCTTCCGGCTGGGGCGTCCACACACGTGGACGTAGTCTCATCAAAAAATTCGCCAGCGACGCAGTCGTCCGCTGTTTCTGCGTAAGCGGGGGCCGCTGTGAGCGACAATCCGACGGCAATGAGGATCACCGTGACAATGAGAGCTACGACCGGACTTACACGAGAAGACAACATCCTTATACGCTAACTCAGCCTTTCGAACCTGGGTGGTAATGCCCCGCCGTCGGGGGAGGGGCAACCTCCCCGTCACTTCTTCCGGGTAACTACCCCGCGTCCCGGAAAGAGGATTTCCGGGACGATCATCAGGGCCCCGTCGCTAAATCGGACCGCGGGGCTGGACTCCCGGCTCAGCCGCTGATCGCCTCCTCACTAAATCGGTAGCTTCCACCCGACTCGACAATCTGGCCGAAGTTCTCGGCAATGTATTGAGGCTCTGCTTGTCCAGGATCAAAAGTTTCCATGTACGCGCAGTCATTGAAGTAGCTTCCATTCTTGACTTCTTCAGCATCGAGGGTTCCCCGCTCAATCATGAGTTGGATGCCTGCGGCTTGGAAGTACGCGTTATTGAAGTCCGCCCCAGGGTCACCGCGGAAATCGTTGTATGCCTTACGCAAGATAACTTGGACGTAATCGTCGCGGCCCTCAATCTTTGCCGCCATGTAGTTACCAAAGTATTCGGCGGTCCCTTCAGCGAACCAACGGATACCCTCATATTTTTCTTCGGGCTGGTTTTCAGCAACGGAACATTGGCGAATGAGGTAGTTCGAGAGGCCGTGGTACGCCTCGTGGAACCATACTTCTGTTGCCGTGGTTTTGCTGACTCCCTCTGGCCACGCGTATACGGCCGATCGGCCTTTGAAACAGGGATCAGGCGCTGTCGCGACGTCTGCCCCTCCAGTTATCCAACGGCCGACTCTTTTTGCGCCGTCCTCCATTTCTCTCTCGTCCATACCTTCCGCGCACACAAGGTTGGATTGCCATTCCCGGAAGGTCGCTACGGTCGCGTCCAGGTCCTCGTCAGTCAGTGCTTGCGTGTGTTCACGGAACATGTCGCCATCGAACAGCTGGGGGTCGGGTTCATCGTCGATTTGGGTGCCGATCGGCCAGATAAGGCCAAGGAAACTGGTAGGTGGATCTTTCATTTCAGCGATGGCGGCCTCTACCCAGGACAGCAACTCTGCGTCATCGATACCTTCGGCAAAACTTCTCGCTTCGAGCCCGGTGGGGATGTCGGCTCCGGTGGAAGGGCCCTCCGTTTGCTCAGACGACGTTGTCGACTCATTGTCGAGGCTTGGCTCTGGGTCGGAAGTGATGGGTTCACTGCATCCGGCGAGAATTCCTAGCGTGGTGAGGAGGGAGACGGCTATTCCGGCTCGGCGCACTCGATGCGATGGTTCGGGTAGAAGCTGGGGAGACATGGGGTGTCCTTTCTCTGGCACACGTGGTGTTGGTGGTCCTGCTCTCACCGCACGAGATCCGAGGAAGCCCCGAAAATTAATGCCGTGAGAGCGATGATGGCGAGCCCAATGCGGACGGCGGTAACTGTCCGCTTTCGGTCCATCGTCTGGTGTTTCCTCTCACTGAGCGCAACCCCGCGGCTGTCACTCTCGCGGTAAGGACAACATACCTCAAAGTGATAACTTAGATTAACTATCAGACCGTTCTGATTAACACCACAACGTTGCTGTGAGCCGCGAGCCTCCACCTGGTCGGGTGCCCAAGCTCCACGACCCCTCACTCAAGGCAGCAAGAAAGCCGAGCCCAACACCCAGTTTTCGAATTTTGCGGGCGGGCCCGGTCCCATCGTCAACAACGTCAAATAGGACCCGTCGTTCAGACTCATGCGGGTCGAGAGACACGGTCACCGTGCGCGCAAGCCCGTGCCGAATTGAATTGGTGACGGCCTCTTGAATCACCATAAACAGCACCGCCTCCCGGAGGTCTGACATGTCCCCCAGACGGGAATTCACCGTGACCTGCGCGATGGGTTTCCACTCAACGATGAGCGACTCAACCCGCTCCTGAAAAGGACGGGCCTGGGAGCTTTGAAATTCTGCTTTTGCCTGAGTGATGATCTCTGAAATTGCTGTTTCCAGTTCCCGCTGACTTTTTGCGGGTTGCGACCCGGCGCTGAGGCGCAGAGCGAGCACCCTGTTTTGCACCGTGCCGTGGAGATGGTGCATGACGTTTCGAAGAATTGCCTGAACGGTTGCTCGCCCCCACTCACCCTGCATCCAACTGGCGATCCCGCCAGAATTCGACAAGACGAAGCGTCCCCGTGACCGTTCCGTCGGATCCTGGCTGGATAAAGAAAAGAGCAGCGACAGAGAAATCAAGCTCAGGTAATTCAGCACAACTCCGCTGAGCACTCCGGCGAGCTCCAGAGGCGACTGAAACAGCGACTGATTGATTAATGTTTGCATCACGGTGAGGGGGAGAAAAGAGCCGAGGTACACAAGAACGGTGCGAGGGGTGAGGACGCTTAACCGGGACACCAGGATGCGGTAGGCCAGCGATATCCAGCCACCGACGAAGACAAATGCGAATCCCGCTGCGGGCAACGATGCCAGTGCTCGTTCGCCTCCGGGGAAAAGTATGTTGTTCACCACAATGAGAGAGCAAGCGTAAAGGAAAGCAATCCACCAGGGTTTGACGTAGGGATCGAAGGCGAACTGGTTTCGAAGTGCGCCACGCACGAACAAGAGCTCTCTTCTCGCACTGCTTGCGGGAAGGAGCTCTCGGGATAGCGGCTTGATGGCTGTGTCTATTACCTGCCCCAACAGAGTTGACTGGGGGGTGTCCGGCGGCGACTCAAGGAACACCCGCGTCACCCGCAGTTGGAGTTCATCAAAGACCTGCGAAGCGCTGCGAAGCAGCTCACCAACGCCCGCTGCGTCTGCTTCATCGACTTGGTGGAGCCTCATGATTCTGCGTTTACGCAACCGTTGATTTTCCACCATGGAGCTCACGACGATGAGAGCCGCGCCGCAGAGCGCGCTGACAGAGAGGGACAGCCCCGTCACCGGTGGGTAGGAGAGCCCCAGCGGCACCGAGCCAATCTTGTGAGTTACGTGGGCCGCGCTACCCAGGACACCACCCATGAGGATTACGAGCCACGCAGACACGTCTCGTTCAGCGCGATGCCTAAGCAATGTTGTTCTGGTAATTTCGGCCAATCCCCAGACCGCGGTCACCACGCCGAAGTTGAGCACAAGGTTCTGCAGCATCAGGGCCAGGCCAGGTTCCGTCCGGAAGCCGAGGGCAGCAATACCGGCCGCGATGTAGCCCAGGAGAGCGAAGTGTTGTCGGGGGAGCAACCCCGGACCCCCAATCCGCCAAAATTTTGAGTCTGGCGTTGCGGTCTCTAGCCCTCTACTTCCCGAGGTAGACACGGGCAAGGTGGACTCTCTGGTTGCGCTCAAGATGCGGGGAAACACCGAGCGCCTTGGAAATTCTGTTGATGGAGATGGCCACCGATTGCTCGGTGATTCCCCTTTTTCGGGCTATTTCTTTATTGGAAAGCCCCTCTGCGAGCAATGCCAGGGTTTGCATCTGGCGATCCGTGAGCTTCGCCAGTGGAGTCGCGGGTGTCGAGAGCCCGCCACCCCTCTTGTTTCTGACGGCCTCAATCGCCTCCACAAGCTCCGTGCCGGATTCGATGGATTGCTTGACCAAGTACACCGAGTTCTTCACCAACAGGACAGGGGCACCCCCGAGTGCGAGCCGGGGATCCTCGTAGCTGGTCAGGTACACGACGCCGATCTCAGGGTTCTGCTCCTCGGCCACTCTCGCCACATCGGCGCCAGAGAGCTCGGTGCCGAGGTGAATGTCAGCGATCAGAACATCGACACCGAATTCGGATAATTGACGGATGGCGTCCTTTGCGGAGCCAACCGAGAAAATAATCTCCCGCTCAGGCCCCATTAATGATTGCGCCAACGATGTTCGCAGGAGAGTGTCATCTTCGACGATCCCAATTCGAATGACCATGTCTGATGGTACCGCGAGCACGAAACCTAGAACTGTTTAGCCCAATTCTCCCGGCGCCCACTGCTCGACTAATTCGTACAGGTATTCGCTGGTGGCGCCCCAGGCCATCTGTCCCGTTTGTGAGGGAACCAAGGGACTGGGCGCAAACGGGGCCGGCGACACGGAGCTTTTATCGATCGCTAACTGGGTGGCGAATAGTCCATACTTTTGCGGAAGTATGGAGTCCACCTCCGCTTGGTTCATTGCGCCTCCGCCAGCGATTTGGCCCACGAGCTCGCCTCGGAGATTTACCACAGCGGAACCGCTGGCCCCGTTGTCCGCAGGCAGCGTGTAGAACTGTTGAGTCCGGGTGAAGTAGTGCTCCCCGATGAACGAACCAACGCCGGTGACAAAGGGTCCGGTGCGAGTCATGCGAAAGGGGTGGCCTACCGTAACGACAGGTTCGTACTGGGTCAAAGACGAGGGGGGAGCGAAGGAGAGCGGAGTCAGGTCCATTCGTTGAGTTGTTCTGAGCAACGCAACATCTCCCCGGTCCGGCCCGGTCTGTGCATCGGCAGATTTCCAGCTATTGCCATAGACCTGCTCGAAACGATTGTTAAATTCGCTTTCACCATCGATGCTGGATTTTCCCACCAGCACGGCGTTCACGTCTTGACCGGCAAACGTTCGAAAAGTACTGGAATCACCGATACCCATCTTTGTGACGCAGTGATCATTCGTGACAATGAGGTCTTCGGTGACAGCAAAACCTGTGCAGAGGCACGCTACGGAGAAGTCAAGATTCCGGGCTGACTCCTCGCATGTGGGGCACCCCGATTCTTTGATGAACATGAGTGTTGCCTGTTTCAGGTGGTCGATGGCGGGAGTCTGGAGTTGTGAGAGGGGAAAGCCCGTTTCCGTAAAATCCTGCCCCCAGTTCACCTGTTCAAATCGAGCCACCCGCGAAGCTGGGATCGTAGGCGAGCTCATATTGTGGGGCGCCAGCGCTGGAGTCTCAGCGCCCAATTCCTGTAATTGGGAAAAAATAGTGGGCCCAAAAATTTCGCCAACGGCCAGGGTTCTGCCATCGAGATAAAAATTCGACAGAGGGCCTAGCGGGTTTCTGTCCGTGCTGGCTACGTTGGCGGGGCAGACCTCTGACTGGTCACCCAAGCTTCCTGAGCCAACGAGCGTGCCGATCACCGTTCCCGTGGCGTCAAGAACAGGGCCTCCAATGCTTCCCTCGTCTGACCAATGGGGCAAATAAAAGCGAGAGGCGCCCGCCCTTGAGGCGGTGTTGGCGGAACATAGTGTGGCATCGGAGGTCGTGAGCTGCCACCCACCGTCGCTTTTTCCCATGATGGGGTGATGGATGGAGAGTGTTTCCGCCATCTCGCTCACCCGCACCTGTGACGTTGGAAGCGCAGGGTACGTGCCGTCCTCGTTGGAGAAGGGCTCCCACTGATCAATCTTTTGGAAGGGAGAATCGGTTATCGCGGTGAGGGTGAGAGCGGCGTAGGCCGCATCTTCGCTAAAGCGGGTGGGATCGGAGACGTCGTCAGACCAAAGGAATTCCCCTGTTGCCCATCGTCCATCAAAAAGCTGGACGATGGGGCCCTTGCCCGATTCGATATCTACCGCCGGGTTTTGCTGCCTCATCTTTTCCCCAAACGCGCCACAATCCTCATCAGCAGGTAAGTCATCACCATCCCACGACTGGCGCTGGACATCCATGCTGGCGTAGTCCTCAAGGCTGAGGGTAGCGTTGGCGGGCACCAGCAAAGTCGACTCGTTCACGAAAAACCCGGCATAGCCCGAAGTGTGTTGAAAGACTTCTGCGAAAAGTATTTGGCTTCGATCGACGCACCAATCCCCCCATACGACGACGACCCCCGGTGCCGCTTGTGCTGCCACTTCGTCCAATCCTTCGAGGCTGTTCCAATCGGGTAGGCCACTGGATTGGGATAGTTCTGCGGGGTCCCACGCGAGGGTCGTCATGGACGTCCCCTCGCCGGGGTAAATCTCGCCATCGGTGACTCCCGCCAAACGGTTTGACACCTCAAAACAGCCGTAATCGTTACACACCGTTTCTGTCCTGAGCGCAAATTGAGGCCCCAGGCCACCGCTGCAAGCACTCGACTGGGTGCAGCTGCGATAGGTGCCCACGTCGTTTCGGACACCACTGATCAGGTTGGAAAAGTACTCGAACACATCCTCGAACGTGTACGTTCCTGCAACGCTTTGAAGCTCATTGATACAGCTACCGGCGAGCAATTCCTGCGCGATGGGAACCTCTACTCCTGAGGGCTCGACGAACTCATAGAGAGGAAAGCCGTCGAAATCGGTCCCCCCGAGAACCAACTCGGGAAGGCCGCCCGATTCTAGACACTGCGTGAGTGCGTCAAAAGATGCGGAGGTGTTTGGGTTTGGCGCTTGCGCTGTCGTTAGATCTTGAGCGGGCGTGCACCCAGCAAGGGCAAAAACGCCGACCAGTGTGCCGGCCATGGTGTGTCGGAGCATGTCGTCGACCGCCCTTTCGCTCACCCCGCGTGAATAGAATGTTAAGGCACCGTATCAGTTCATGGCTCGGGACTGCGTTCTACGAACCTGCTCCCGCAGATAACCGCGCTCAGCGCAGACAGAATGCTGCGCTTGGCCCAGCCTGGATATTGCCCGAGCCAAGGGAGTTTGCCTGCTCGGCATCGACGTCCATAGGTGTGACACGACACAGATGTTAATTCAGCTATTCAAAACCTAAAGTTATGCTACCTTCACATTTATGTCTATCTCGCTCCGGCGCCTTTCTGTGTTTGTCGTCCTCGCCCTCGTGGCGACCATGTTTGCCTCGTTCCCGGCAGCCTATGCAGTCTTAGATAGCGCCAAGACAACGAGCGTCACGCTCGATGTTGATGGGAATACAGTCGCCCTCGCCAAGAGCGTCACGAACAATTCCGGGGATATCTTCAGTGGCGGGTTTGGTGGCGTGGGAACAGAAGGCAGCAACAAAGGTGACTTGGTTACTGGCTTTTTTCCCGAGCGTGGCGGGAAGCTTGTGAGGCTTCTTGCTCAGGGCGGAATTCAGGAAATTTCCTGCAGTGGTGGTGGGGAAGAGTATTACCAGAGGGCCCGGGTGACACTGGCTAATGTCCCCAGTTCTGCCAGGGTATGGGCGTTCTATGACCCATCTGTAGGGGATAAGCAGTATGCGACCTTCCAGGAAAACCCGGACGATGACGAAGCGGGCGGGCCTGATTTAGCGAACGACCGAATCGCTGCAACAGGGTCTCTACCCACCCTGTGTGATGGCTCCACTCACTATGTTGTGGGTGGAACAGAAGGCACCCTGGATCTCGGAAGCGGCAGTGACCCTAACGACCTCACCACCGCCGGGACTTACAAAACGGTAGGCGGGTCCGCCACCTCAATAGATTTTGATATTTACGTTCCAATGGAGGGCACAGCAGGGCAATCAACCTCGATCTTCTTGGCGCTCGGTTTTGTTGTAGACGCAGGAGCCGACGGGGTACTCGATGACACCTCTGCCGATGTGGGCATAACAGCGTGGGTGTCCAGTCGGCCCTGGTGGCTCGCGTCTGAGGGCAAAGATGAGGCTCACACCCTGCTTTCACCGTGTTCAAGCCCCTTGGCTTCGGCAGATCCGTGCATCGAGAGTGCGTCGGGAATTTTTGGGGCCGGTGACGGGTTTCGTGATGATTCCGGCTACTCGGTGGAACTTGAGTCCATCATGGAGGCGGAGGCCCCGTTCCTCGAGGCCAGGCTCACTCTCGCCCCCACCGCGGCTATTGGTTCTGTTGGTTTTTCTGTCCCAGACGGATCAATTGCCAAAATATCAGTCAGTTGGCCCACCTCGGGAGCTTTTCTTGGCGGACCGGTCGAGGTCGGCGATGGCGACGACCAGTTTGACTTCTCTATCGCTCTCGCCGATACCCCAATCAAGGTTGATCCGACCAGTACCAGCAGCGCCTCTGCTACAAACCGGTGGGATATTGACTCGTCCTCCGGCACTCGAGTCGTCACAACCCTCATTGGCGAGGCCAAATCGACCTCAAGTGGTATTTCTCAAGACACTTGGTGGCCGCAGTGTGACGTCCAGATCACCGGGGGTGGGGCAGTCGATTCGAACAACTGTGGAGCCGATATGACCAGCAATGTTTCGGATGGCTTTATGGTGTTTAGCTCCGTGCCAGCAGAGGTCAACCTCATGATTGAAGCAGCTGCCGCCCCTGTTGCGGGAGGATTGGTGTCAACGAACGGTCAGGGCTTTGGCTTTGGACAAGAGACTTTCACCGGCACCGCCTTTCAATTCGCTGTCTCTGGGCCGTCCTTCAAGGCCGATGGGTCGCCGCGAGCCGAAGACGGTTTCTACTATGTCTGCATCCCTGGCACGTTCCTCAGTGGTTTTTTTGACACCACGTCGACCGCGGCAGCCGCCAATTGGTCGGGAACACGAGACGGTGCGGCAGCGGCAGGTACTGGATTTGCTGTGGGGAACTGCGGGCTCGGTGCCGACGGGGCTGGTTTGGTCGCTGAGCTCGACCCGTTTGGGTATTCGTCCCCTCTCTTCCGTCTCGCGCCGACACCAGCAGCCGCCCCGCAAGCATCGGGCGGTGGTAGTGCCGCGGCCGTAGCACCGGTCGTTGTGGCTCCCTCTGCGGGCGTAAAGGTTCCGCTGACACCCTCGAGCGCCAGGTTTGCGCCCGAGATATTTGCTGGGGCGAGATCCGCTGCCCAGGCACTGGTGGGCGGAAAACCTGTTGACGTGACGAGCTCAGTGGAAGGCTCGCAGAAAGCGACTTTTGAAGTGGGTTCCGTGACTCTCGGATTGGGCGTAGCCGCGGCTGAGGGCGCAATTGGCTCAAATCTTGGTGCGCCCATGCCAGACGTGAAGCGTGGTGGCAGCGTGGCTCTGGACATGACCGGTTTGAGGCCAGAGACATCCCTGAGGGTGTTCTTTCCCTTCGGTAACGGGTCTTTTGCTGAGTTGCCTTCCTTCTCTGTTGGCGAGGATGGGTCCGTGTCTGCGGACTTGAGCCTGGATACACCCGGGTCGCAAAGACCGCTCCCAATCGGAGCTTTTTCGCTTCAGTTTGTGGGTCAGGATGAGGACGATAACGAAATAGTCGTTGATGTGCCCATTGAGGTTAAGCAGCCTGACCCCGCTCCCGAAGTCAATCGCCTCTCCGGGGATCGCCCAGCACTGAACGTGAACGAATTGGTCGCCTTCAATGGTGGTGCCCCAGAAAATGTGGTGTCTGAAGCGAGCGCCGATGGTGTGAGCATCACCGGAGCTGACTGGCAGATGGCGGTGGGCGATGGTGACCCAGGAACTGAGGGGCTGAACTTCACCCCGGGCGAAGCAAATACTGTCGCTGGGGAAGGGTTCATGCCGGGCACTCGAGTCGACATTTGGCTGTTCTCCACCCCGACGCTGGCTGGATCTCTCGAGGTCAACGACGACGGGGAATTCTCGTCGGAGTTTGTGGTCGATGTGGCCTCGGGTAGTCACACACTGCAAGTCCAGGGTGTTGGCGCAGATGGTTTCATTCGTGCAGCGAACCTGGGTGTCACCGTGGTGGAGCCCACAACTGAAGCGATGAACGGCGCTGAGCAGGCCACCTCCAGCGGGATGACATGGCTGTGGTGGGTGATCGGCTTGCTGCTGGTAACGGGAGCTGGTGCTGGCGCGCTGCTGTGGCTCTCGCGCCGCACCAGGGCAGGCGGCGGGAACAGGGGATAACGTCATGTCACCCGCGCACACCACAGTGTCGTTGATGATGTGCGCGGCACTGGTTCTTTCCGCCTGCGCGCAGCCTGATCCGACAGACAAGCCCTCTTTGGCAGAGCCCGCTGATTCGAGCTTCGAGACTCCCGCGGGCGGCAGTGGCTGGGAGCCAGGGGTGTACTTGCCTGAGCATTGTGTTGAGGTGTTCGCAGATGCTGTCATGGTGTTTGAAGATTTGATTAGTGAAGCCGACGCTGTTGAGTGCGTAGCCCCTTATACCGCTCACATTTCCATGGGTGCTGAAGTGGTTACCGCCGAGGAAACCGGACAAAACGTCTACGGGGTCTCGCAATACCTCAGGGTCTACCGGCTGCTCGACACGGTGCCGACGATTGGACAGTTTGGCCAGTGGGGCCAGTGGATTGGCAGCAACGCTCATCATGCCGGCCCCTTTAACTCGATCGAGGGGGGCTTGTTTGTTGCGGACAAGATGGGTCGAAGCTTCTACCCAAAATATATGGCCAGCGCCGCAACCCACTTGTATTCGCCCGATAGTGACACCGGTGGTGGGTGGGGTTTTTATGAGCGGCGGATTTCATGCGATGTTCTGGGGAGAATAACTCTCTCCAACCGGATGGTCGTGCCGCCTCACCTCATTTCTTTTGATGAGGACCAAGACCCCCACGAGGACACCGGCGGGATCCTGGTGGGAACCTCGTGGGTGGCGTTGCCCCTGATTGACGGGGCCATTCGTAACGACGGCAGCGGCGAGACGGGGGGTTTGCTCACCTGGACATTTGTGATTGACGCGGACAACTACTCTGGACCGCTCATCGCTTACGCGCCTCAGCACTGGGATAGGCGGATGACCCGGTGGAACGCGCTGGACATGCTGACCGACGTTTTTGAGTGGCTTCCCGGAGAGATACTGGCTGATCCAACAGGCGCAGCGTTGGCGGCGTACGTCGAAGGAGAGATGTCGGAAGAAGAACTGCTGCCCCTGATCCGCAATGAGCAGTGGTATCTCGACTGGTGGGCTGACCCCAACAAGACCCACGGCGTTGCCCCGGCGGATCGCTATATTCCCACCGGCATCGAGATGCCTCCTGTTCCTGTCTTCGCGCTTGAGGAGGGTGGCCGGACCTTTGTGAAAGTGTTTCCACCTAAAGCCCCCTCCGCGCTGGATGCTGAGCCCCTGGCGCTGAATATTCAGACTTTTGATTCCCAGGTTTATAACCGTTTCGTGGCTGCTTTTGCACCGGAATCCGAGGCTGCACTGTGGTCTGAAACGTTTGACGGAGCAGGTTTTCCCTCCCAGGTGGAGAGGAATATGGAACGGGAACCCCTTGTTTCTTTCAACAATCTGGAGGAGCGGGGCGAGGATTACTACGCGAATGCCAATATCGAGTTCACGCTTCCTCTTCTGGCGTATACCGAGGCGGAAGAAACCAACATCATTTTTGACTGGTCAGAAACGCCTCAGGGCGACCGGGAGATTGCCACATATTTCGAGCTCGTCAACGATGCGCTGGTTCCGCTCCACGAGGCAGATGTTCCGGAAAAATTGACCTTCATGAAGTACGGGAACCTCGAATCGCCGGCAAATCTTCGCAACCACGAGAGCGAACTTAATCTTGATATCTGGCCAGAAGAGTTTGACTACGACTATGAAGACACCTTCAGCACTCAGTGTTGGGCGTGCGATGACCCCGAAGGCTGTGATCCAGAAATTCATGAAACGACCCTGGATGATGGAAGTGTGGTCCGCTACCGCTGGTATCGCTTCAAAGACCAGCCGGTTTTTTGGAACATGAAAAACGAGTTCCCCGACGTTTACACCCCAGAGAAGCTCGATCAGCTCCAGGCCACCATCGAGACAATGCATTCAGAATGGGGTGGATCTACGAACTTGCTAGAGCGCCCCTCTTCACAGCGTGTTCTCGAGCTCGCGGAGATTGACCACGGCCTCATCCTGACCCCTCCGTCAGGAAAAGAAGTGGGGTGGGTTCCGATCGTGTGGGAAGTTGAACATCCCGATGGCGAGTGGATCGACGATGTCGCCACGCCAGAGATTGATGGAATTCCCTATCCTCGGCGCTAGGGGCGCGGAAAGGGGTGAAGCAACGTGGCAGTAGTTTTCAGGTCCCCCCTCGCTCTTGCGACCGCTGTGGTTATGACGCTGAGCGCGTGTAGCGGGGCCGTTCAAACCGTCCTGGAGGATGGCGAGCCTGAAATCCGTGGCGAGAGAGAAACTAATCGGTCGAGTATTGCCTGTGAGGCAGATTCAGAGGGCCTCTACGAGCAGGATTTCTCCTCAGAGACTTTGGGCGAAGAATTTGAGTACTTCGTCACCCGCGATTGGGACCTCTGGGAGGAGGGAACAGGGCTTGACCGTGAGGAGCTTTACAGCCTCGCGAATTCCGCTGATCTGATTCTCGAATCGGAGGGATCACGCACCTATGTGTCTCTCAACGAACCGGAGGATCTGTTGAAATACAGTCCAAACGGGGGCAATCCGCTCGGCTGCGCCGATGAGTACAAATTTTCCCTTGATTTCCGGGTTGCGGCTCTGGAGGGAGAGCCTGTTGATGATGACAGTTGTCGGACGCTGGTAACGACGACCGGCGCGTACCGTAACAATCTGGGTTTCACCGTGATGGTGTGTCGAAACAATCCTGCTGACAACGAAAAGTTGACCTTTTGGACGTCTTCTGGTGCTCAATGGGAAGAAGTCGAAGGGGAAGAGTTCGATGGTGACGATGCGCCAGAAGGGTATCAACGCTTCAACGGCCAGCTTGATGACTCAGGCTGGAACTCGCTATCGCTGCGTTTTCGCTTCGGCCTGGATTCTCCGCGAGTAGAGATTAATCTCAACGGGTTGAGGACGAATGTGCGCTTGGTAGAGGGCGATCGAGCCGACTTCGCAGATATCAAGAATTACTTGGCAGGGCCTGATTTAGAGCTGTGGCTGGGGGGACATCCCGACAACTACTTCATCGACAATTTCCCGTGGTTGCAGATGGACATTGCCCGGTTTGACCTCAGCGTGGGCGCTCGTGAGCAGAATTCTGCGGTGCTGGCTGGCATCTTGACCGAAATGAGTGCAGGAAACACGACCCTCGCTCGCGAGCAGGAACTAGTCGAAGAGTTTTCGGCGAATTTCGAAAATGAATGGGAGGGAATCGGTGACGCGGTTATTAATTTCCTCGAGGACACCGAACGCAACAGCCCCCCACTGTTTAGTATCGCCCAGAGCACCTCACTCCTCGATCTTGCCCCTCGGGATTTGCTTCAGTTTGAGCTCAAGCAATGGATATTGGATGACTTGAGCGCAGACATCACTGGACCCATCGCTTTTCAAGAATCGAGGATTTTCCCCGGGTCCGTGAGTCCCAGCGCACCGCGAGAAACAGTTGAGGTCGAGATCGAAGGCGCCTACAACACCGACCCAAATTTTCTCCTCAACGGTTCGGACAGTGTTGCTCGTCCCACGGGGCGTTACCTAGCACCGGGGGAGATTGCGACAGTTACTGTCCCCGAATCAGTCACGGACTTGGGTTGGGAAGTGCAGGTGGGAGCTCACAGTGTGGACTTGGAGCGCAGCTACTACGACTGGAATCGCTTTCCTCGAATCAGCCGAAGTTTCGCGCTCGATTCTCCTTCAGTGGAGGTAGATAACCCGCTGGGTGGGGCACTCTATGTCTACATTCCCGATGGTTCCAATGCCGGGGAAACCCTGATTGGTATCGCCGGAACCGTGGAGATGCCCAGTTACTCGCGCACAGACCGTCGCGGTTCAGAGAGCAACCTCGCAGCCTTCAGAGCAGCAGTCGCAAAAGAGGAGGTTCCCTGGTTTGAGGTGATTGGAGACGGCTTCGCTTTTACCTACCCGATGGGGATGGCGCATCTCTACCAAGACCCGGATGCCGTCATTGATGTCATGGAAGAGTCCTTGGATGCCATCAACGTCATGGCCGGACGCCCGCAGGAACGTTTTCGAGCAGAGTGGATCGTCATCGATTCAGAAAACCCTGACGCCAACGTCCCCTTCTACACGGGCTATCCCTCCTACGGTTACCTCAGCTTTTTTGCTGAGTTTCAGGCCGAGACCCAGACGGCTTTCACTCCCTATGACCGACTGGACTACGACGGGTTCTGGTCTGCCCTCCCGCTCCTCGAAAGGGATGTCACCGCCTTAGATCTGGACGCCAGGGTTTTCTGGCACGAATGGGGACACCTGCACAACCTGCCGACCGGTCCTTGTCAAGAAGTGGAGGCCAACGTCCATCTTCTGGCAAATGTCGTCTACGACACTGTCCTGGGCGCGGATATTGACAGCGCTTTCCGTTATGCAGGGCCGCAAGATTACGATCGAGCTGATGCGGCTCTCGACATGATGTTCTCTCCCAATTGGCAAATTGATGAGCGATTTTGCGAAGACGAATGGGACAACGAAGTGCGCTATCAAAATCGCGGGTTCGCCCGCTGGGCAGATATTGCGGACCTTTACGGTTGGGAAGCCGTGGGGGCGATTCACCGCGAGTTTTATCTGCTGGGAACAGACGCCCTCCATGACGAAGACCTCATTGTCTTGGGCTCACAGGCTCTGAACAAAAACCTAGCCCCGCTCTTTGAATTCTGGGGTGTTCCGGCGGACCCGGCGACAAAGAAAATCGTGGAGGTACTGCCGCCGGCCACAGAATTTATCGAACGCCTAATGCTGTATAAATCAGTGATCCCACGCAGTGAATCAGCACAAAGATCACAGATCGAGAGGCTTGTGGAAACTTCGGGTAATCCGGAGCGTTGGTTCTACTACCTCGAGAACTATGACCCTGCGGTCGCGGACTTTATGG
>CAKZKU010000188.1 GCA_937124545.1 uncultured Microbacteriaceae bacterium
CATCGCAATGCTTTGTTTTAATTAAACAGTCGGATTCCCCTTGTCCGCTCCAGTTCTGAGTTGGTTGTTCCACGCACTAGAGAAAGTCCGAAGACGTTCCCAAGACCTCGAGAGAGCAGCCGGGTGCGGTCCGCAGCCGAGGCCGCAGTCCACTCCTAGCCGCCACATCCGTCAATCAAGGGACCCCTAGGCCCAACCCTCAGAGCCAATCCTTATCCCGAGGTTACGGATCTATTTTGCCGACTTCCCTTATCTACATTGTTCTATCGACTAGAGGCTGCACACCTTGGAGACCTGAGGCGGTTATGAGTACGACCAGGGGTGCGAATAAGTCACGCCACCGGGTTTTCACGGGTCGTCGGAAGCGCACCGGACGGCACAAAAAGTGTGCCGCTTTCCCAGCCACTGAACCTTATCGCCGGGCAATCCGATTCCAAGGTCCACTGAACTGTTAAGAAGAAAAGAGAACTCTTCCCGGGGCTCCCGCCAACGTCCCCGATTTCGCTTGTGTTGCCACTCATTATCCACGTCCTGGTTCGGGAATATTAACCCGATTCCCTTTCGATAGCCGGGCCCTTCCGGAAAAGGGCCACATTCAAACAGAATTTTCCTATCTCTTAGGATCGACTCACCCATGTCCAATTACTGTTCACATGGAACCTTTCTCCACTTCAGTCTTCAAAGTTCTCATTTGAATATTTGCTACTACTACCAAGATCTGCACTAGAGCCCGTTTCATTCCGGCTTGCGCCGCGAAATGCACAACGAGCCCCACGCCTCCCTACTCAACACGGCCTCGCACTTGCCGTGTTGGTCGAGTATAAGTGATCCGCTTAAGCGCCATCCATTTTCAGGGCTAGTTCATTCGGCAGGTGAGTTGTTACACACTCCTTAGCGGGTTCCGACTTCCATGGCCACCGTCCTGCTGTCTTAATGAACCAACACCTTTTGTGGGATCTAGGTGAGCGGATACTTTGGCACTTTAACTCGACGTTCGGTTCATCCCGCATCGCCAATCTAGCTTACCCAGATTGGCCCACTAGCAACCATCATTCGACCGCAGGGTTCAATTAAGCAACCCCGGGCTCTTACCCATTTAAAGTTTGAGAATAGGTCAAGGACGTTCCACCCCTGAGGCCTCTAATCATTCGCTTTACCTGATAAAACTGTTTGGTTGCAGCTATCCTGAGGGAAATTTCGGGAGGAACCAGCTACTAGATGGTTCGATTAGTCTTTCGCCCCTATACCCAAATCCGACGATCAATTTGCACGTTAGAATCGCTGCAGCCCTCCACCATCGTTTCCGATGGCTTCGGCTTGCTCAGGCATAGTTCACCATCTTTCGGGTCCCCACAAAAACGCTCACACTCAAACCTTGACTACGTATAGAGATGGTCGGTCGATGCTGCAAAAAAGATCGCACCTAAAATCATAAATGATTCTTCACTTTCATTGTGCCCTGGTGGGTTAACCACAAAGACTCGCGCGTTTGTGAGACTCCTTGGTCCGTGTTTCAAGACGGGATGTAAAGGACCATTTTGTTTGAGTCGCTCGTGGTTAAAGCAAATTTCCTTCAACACACAAACAAGCCAAACGAATCTAAATTTATATAAAAAATAGAAAACACTGGTCCCCTACGGTTCCGTTTCAGCAATTTCAGGTTCTTTTCACTTTCTTTTCAAAATACTTTTCATCTTTCGTTCACACTACTTGTTCGCTATCGGTCTATCACTTATATTTAGTCTTACGTGGAGTTTACCACGCACTTTGAACTGCAGTCCCAAACAGCTCGACTCTTAGAAGAAAGTCCTATTCCACGGTGTTAAGGATCACGGGGCTCTAACCCTCCCTGGCGCCTCGTTGTCAGAGGACTTCTCCCATCCACCGCTTCTAGTACAATCTCTTCAGACGACAACTCCCGGAGGATTTACAATCTGGACACTTCCGGCTTCAGTCGCCCTTACTGACGGAATCGTTGTTACTTTCTTTTCCTCGGCTTAGTTATATGCTTAAATTCAGCCGGTAATCTTGCTTCAGTGGAGGTTCGATCTAAAGAAATGATGGATCATTCAGTTTAAAAATGAAGCAGCAGTGCCTCGAAATATTAAATTACGTCAAGTCACCGCCCCCTTCCTAAATGAATAGCAAGGGGCCAGTGCGACATTTTTTATAGAATGCATTTCTAAGAAAAAAATGTTGTCATCTGGGTGCGTTTTCCGGCCCCCCTTCCACCCCACCAGAGTGGGAGAGGAAAACGGAGAGAAAAACGACCGGCGCCACCCCTCGTCACACCCCGCTTCTCCCAAAAGAGAGAGAAAGGGGGGGTTGGGAGGGGGATGGGGATGAACAAACACTCCACGAAACATGCTGCTAATTGCAGCGCAAGTTGCGTTCAAAGATTTGATGACTCACTGGATTTTGCAATTCGCATGACGTATCGCATTTCGCTGCGTCCTTCATCGTCGTGATAGCCAAGACATCCATTGCTGAAAGTGTTGTTTTTAATTGGTATGCTTCTTCGCGAGCGAAGAACTACAATGAGTTCGAAATCACACGTACTCACCGAGATGGGGTCACCCCACCTCCGTGCTTACTCGGGGTTTCTTGGATTTTTTTTTTCAAACATGACCACCAGGGGCGGTCACATCCATGTCGTTTTGATGTCCACGGGACGGGGTGATCCACAGCCACTCCCTCATGAGACCATGAGCAAGTGACCACAGACCAAAAATGCTCTGTCACGA
>CAKZKU010000189.1 GCA_937124545.1 uncultured Microbacteriaceae bacterium
CGCCCTCGGCAGGAATCGAACCTGCGGCCAAAAGATTAGAAGTCTTCTGCTCTATCCGCTGAGCTACGAGGGCTCGGGGCAAAAACCCCGGAAACACAAGTGTACAGCGGGGTTAGCGCTCACCAACAGGCACTAGGACACTGCATGACGGAATGCCCGGTTTTAGGCGGTTGTGCGCAGTTGTGCGCAACGAGTGTTGTTTTCGTATCGCACACAGATCGCACGAAATTCGCCAGAAAGTATCAAAAACGGTGCTTGTGAGAATTGTCGTTACGAAACCGAACGTTTTCGAATCTCATAAAGCCAGCTAGCTATCCCCCTTATCTCGATTCAGACGGCACGGTACCGCCACGGTGCAGCAAGAGGCCCCGCGATATTCATCGTGGGGCCTCTATGGCAGTACCGTGGTGCCACTCTTACACTGCGGTCAGGGTCTCCCGCCCTTTCCGTGTTGGAATAAACCACAACGCAAGTGCCACAAGAATCCATGTACCCAAAACCCAGAGGGGTGCTTGGGTACTAGCGCTCTCGAAGAAGTTGAGTGACTTCAGGAGGTCAAAGCCGGCGCCGAGCGGCATCAACTGCCCCATCTCGCCCCACACCGAGGGGTAGAACTCCGGAGGCAATGAGATACCGCTCAGCGGATTCCCAACTAGGAAAAACGTGGCCGCCACCAGACCAAAACCCCCGAGTCCGACAAGTCGGTGTGCGGCGACGAGCGGGAATCCAAATGCTCCGAGGATTGCTGCGAGGGTGATCGCATTTGTCCAGTAGTCACCGCTCAGGGCACCTAACCCGGGGCCCATCCCCCACGCCAAGGCTGAACCGGAGAGGAGTGCACTAGTACCGACAACGCTGAGTTGCGTCCATGCCCCTCGCACCCTCAGTGACACGAGCGCTCCCAGAGCAATTCCACCAATCACCACGGGAAGTGAGGCGCTTCCGAGAACCATGCCTCTGGCGTCATCGTCCGGCAGAGCAGCGAGTTCTGAAACGGTGAGAGTCGGGACCTGAACGCCCTGCTGGGCAAGACTGCCCGCCATCAAGGTGTCCCCTAACGAAGTGATGAGCTGCGCCACAGCCGGATTCGCTGCCGACGCAATTTGGACCTCTATAGCCTGACCCACCACGATGGCACCAGATATCTCACGGCTCTGGATAGCCTCTGTCGCCTCATCAGGAGACGCAAAGATGGTGACATCGAAGGCACCCGGCTGCCTCTCCCCCAGCATGGAGGAGATTTGGTCGGTGGCGGGAGCAGGCCCCACCACACCGAGAGGAACATCTCGGGGCTCAGCGGTAGCGGCTGGCCATGTGAAGAGGAATAGCAGCAACGTGACGAGTGTCGCGTGGATCACCGGCATAGCAAAGGCGAACCGGTGATGCGATTGGGCAGAAGTAGACATGTGTTTTTCCTTAATTCATAAATTTTTCGTCGAATTTTTTCAGTGCGGCAGTAACGCCCTTGGCGTCTGCTGCAACAGCGATGTGGCCGTCAGGTCTAATGAGGTAGTAATCGCCCGAGCGGAAACCACCTTTCTTCAGTGAGTCGTTGTTCGCGGTTTCATGGACAGGGAAA
>CAKZKU010000190.1 GCA_937124545.1 uncultured Microbacteriaceae bacterium
TCAATTTTAAACAAGGATGTGTCGGTATCTTCAGTCTTCGGGAACTGGAAGTTTATGAGGTGGCCGCTCGGCCCTTTTCGTTACCTTGGGTCAACTCGATGGAAAAGCGTCCGTACCTGCAACCTATCTTTGCATAGAAAGGATACGATTCGAGTCGCCGGATTTGATGAGAGCTTTATCGGTTGGGGTCTTGAAGATAGTGACTTTGTGGTTCGTTTATTACACTCAGGAATAAAAATTCGTTCAGGGAGACTGGGAGCGTGTGTGGCACATCTGCATCATGATGAGAGCTCTCGTGATCGGCTTTCAATAAATCATCAGCGTTTTCAGGAGACGTTGACCAACCGAGATCGTGTAATCGCCAATTCAAGTATTCTGCATCCATGAAAGTGTCTGGGTTCACATTCTTACGCAACGCGGTCATTAACGGGTACCCCTTTGAAGAAAGTATCCGTTCGATTCTTCCTATTGTGGATGAGTTCATTTGCGTGGTTGGAGAGAGTCAAGATGAAACCCGTGCGCGCGTTGCGGCAATCGGGGGCAAGAAGATTCGGATGGTCGATTCGCAATGGAATGAGTCCATGCAGGATCGAGGATTTGTTTACGGTCAGCAGAAAATGATCGCGCAGTACAACTGTTCTGGTGATTGGGCATTTTATCTCGAGGGTGACGAAGTGCTGCATGAAGCGGAAGTCGGTCAGATTCGTCAAACTATGCAAGACAATCTCTCAGATCTTGAAGTGGAAGCGCTCTATTTTGATTTCCTTCATTTCTACGGGACTCCAGAGCAGGTTGGAATTGCGGGGTATCGGCGAGCGCCACGAATTATTCGAAACTCAATCCGAACGATTGCTCCAGATGGCCTCTTTTGGGTGGTCATGGATCGAAATAAGAAAGGGCGATATCCGAGGGCGAAACATGCCGGCGGCAATATTTATCATTATGGACACTGCCGTAGCGTCTCCAAAATGTCTGAAAAACTCAATCAAGTCGGGAAGTATTGGGGTAGTTCTCATAAAGAATTCCAGAGCTACGGGAGTATCGATATTGCCGAGTTGAGACCATTTACAGGGAGTCATCCAGAACTAATGGAAGACTGGATCGCATCTGCAGCCGAGCGCGCTTTTATCCAGGACCCCAACTATCGACTTTCGTGGCGAGACCGTCGAAATCGACTGAGATTTTGGCTCGAAGAAAAGCTGGGCATTGAAATCAGCAAAAAGCATTACCGGTCATTGGATTAGTGAGCTTGCCAGTCATTCATATCGTTAGACGCTTCGGTCGTGTGGGCGGAATGGAGAGCTATGTATGGCACCTCGTGCATGGGTTAGTTGATCAGGACATTCAGGTGACAGTCATTTGTGAGCAAGTTTGCGAGTCACCGGAGGAGAGCATTCGCATTGTTAAGGTTGAGACTTCCTCCGTAAGGCCTCGTTGGAAGTCGATGATGACCTTTCGCGCGCTCGTCGACCAAAAGATCCGAGACATGTTTCGCGGTCAAACGTTGCTGATTCATAGCCACGAGCGCTCTGTCTGTCATCAAGTCACAACTTTCCACGGACCGCCGATTGAACCACCTAGAGGTTTTGGATGGCTTTCGCGCTTTAACAAGCGGTTCACTGCTTGGCAGCAGATGGAACTCAAGGAGCTTCTCGGCCCAAACGTACAAATGATTTTGCCAGTTTCCAGTCAGGTTCAACAGCAACTGACAAATCGGTACCCTGAAATCGAGGGTAAAAAGATGTTACTGGCTTGGCCAGGAGTTACTCAAGCCGCTCGGAGCTCTAGCTTGTTCATTAGG
>CAKZKU010000191.1 GCA_937124545.1 uncultured Microbacteriaceae bacterium
CATCGATGCAGTAATCCAACTAAAACTTATATCCGAGAAACGAACTTAGTGCATTCTCATCTAAAATGAATAACAACGGTCAAGCCGCAGCGAAATGCACAACCAACATGCAGTAGTCTCACTAGCATTTGACGAGTTCGGAGGGTCCGCCAGGCCTCAAGTTCAATGAGCTGCACAAGGCGTCAGGGCCGGGTCGTGCTCACATCAAAATGAACAATGAGTTTTCGCCGCCGTAAGCTGCAATGGGCATGCCCAACCCGACGTTCAAGCATGTTACTGGGTCTGCGAGCTCTGCACATCTTGCCGGGGCGCCCCAAAAGAAAAGCCTCAGCAGCTAGCAGTATGCTCACTAGATCACTGTTGGTGCACCGGCGGCTCCCAAGTAAACGTCGAACACTACGACGCCCATGGGAAATGGCCTGCTACCGGAGAACGCTCGCATGGGAAACCCGGTATTCTGGAAACCTTCGTCGATCTCCTCCCCGAGATCGAGAATCCGAGCGAGGCTCAAATAAGAGCATTTCTTCGGCTGCTTCTACGAAAGAATTGTCCGAAGGGACATGAATGGTGTCCCTGCGGGAGTCAAAAGCGGTTGAGAGATTGCCATCGTGACCTCATTGCTCGATTACGAGCGACGGTGGATCCCCGGCATGCAGCACTCGATTTTAGAGAAGCGTTCGCTACCCAAGCCCAGTTTAGGTGATTGATTTTTTGAACGCAGGTAAGATGGACGACTCAAAAGGCAATTCTGTCAGGGGAAGGCCTTCCCCTCGGGCCTACTGCGTGCGCCCCCACTGATCGAAGATACCCCGCAACGCCCCGTGCTCCGCACAGCCCGCCTCGCACAGATAGTGAGGCATTCCTCCTCTCGTCGTTCCTCCTCACTTCCTCGGCTGGCCTCACAAGCTGTGCCCACCAGCGCCAACCTTAAGTCAGCGACCGGATTGCCGCCTGCAAGGCAGACCGGCGGTCGGAGAGGTTTAGATGGACCGCACGACCTCGAATTCGGAAAGGAGCGATTTTTGGCAGTTGATGGTTCGGAGACGCCGCCTTTATTGAGCCCGCTATCCTCGCTGAGGAAAGTGCCCTGGAGGATCGCCTTCTATCCGCACGGATCAAAAATACCGAACGAACCTTCAATCTGACCAGATTTACTAGCCCTGCCTCCCGTGCTATTCAGGAAGTTTACTAAAGGGCTGGAGATATGACGGAATTGGAGAGCCGACCGGAAGGTCGCAAGAATAAAAGGGCAGGGGCCGGGGGGAAGCTTCCTTCGATCCGCGAGAAGAAACCGTCTGATGCCTACGAGCGAATCACGGAGCGGATTCTGCACATTCTCGAGAACGGAGTCGTGCCATGGCAGTCACCCTCAATCGCGCGAGTTGGCTTCCCTCGAAATTTCTCCACCGGTAAGTTCTACCAAGGCATCAATATCTTCGTCCTTGGATCCGCTGAATTTCAGTCCCCCTATTTTCTAACCTACCGCCAGGCGAAAGAGATGGG
>CAKZKU010000192.1 GCA_937124545.1 uncultured Microbacteriaceae bacterium
CGCGCGGGACTACTCGCGGGTCTGCCGTAAAGACACCATCAACATCGGTGTAGATCTCGCAGACCTCTGCGCCCAACACGGCGGCCAGCGCCACCGCAGTCGTGTCCGAACCTCCTCGGCCCAGCGTGGTGATGTCGCGAGAATCCGTATTAAAGCCCTGGAAGCCCGCCACAATCGCGATAGCGCCCTCATCAAGCGCCGCACGCACACGAGTGGGGGTGACATCCACGATTCGCGCGCGCCCATGTTGCGCATCGGTCATCATGCCCGCTTGGCTCCCGGTAAAGGAGCGGGCGTCAAAGCCGAGATCTCTGATGGCCATGGCCAGAAGCGACATGGACATCCGCTCACCAGTGGTCAGCAGCATGTCCATTTCCCGCGAATCTGGCTGCCCACTGACCTGATGGGCGAGGTCCAACAGGTCATCAGTGGTGTCACCCATCGCGGAGACCGTAACGACTACATCGTTGCCTGCTTTTTTTGTCTCGACAATGCGAGCGGCAACTCGTTTAATGCTCGGTGCATCAGCGACGGACGACCCGCCAAACTTTTGCACAATCAGACTCACGGTCACACTCCCGGCACCCAGCGACCGATAAGCCGGTCAGAATCCCCTAGTGTACCTGGTGCTCAAAGGGGCTTTGCTGGCTAGGAGATACTGCGGCGGCCTTCGAAGGCGCGGCCCAGTGTGACCTCGTCGGCGTATTCCAGGTCGCCGCCCACAGGCAGACCGCTAGCAAGCCGGCTCACCGTCAAGCCTGGCTGGTGCAACAGTCGACTGAGGTAGGTGGCTGTCGCCTCCCCCTCAAGATTGGGGTCCGTGGCGATGATTACCTCCGTGACCTCAGAAGATGCAAGGCGCGACATGAGTTCTTTGATGCGCAAATCATCGGGACCAACACCATCAATCGGGCTGATCGCTCCGCCCAGCACGTGATACAGCCCACGGAATTCCCGGGTTCTTTCAATAGCCAACACGTCTTTGGCTTCCTCGACGACGCAGATCATGCCCGCGTTTCGGCGGGGATCACTGCAGAACCCGCAGGTATCGCTGTCGGAAATCATTCCGCAGGTCTGACAGAACCGTACCTTTTCTCTCACAGTATGCAAGAGCTCTGACAAGGCGGCAGGGTCGTATTTCTCATTCTGGACGATGTAAAAAGCAATGCGTTGCGCGGATTTTGGGCCCACGCCCGGTAGGCGACCAAATTCATCGATGAGGTCTTGAACGATCCCCTCGTACACGACTAGTTGTGTCCCTCATCAACGGCGGTTTCAGAAATAAGCTCGCCGCCCAATACCTCACGAATGACTGCTTCCCCCACCTGCGACTGGGCTCCGGCCACCGGACCAGCTGGCTCAGCTGGTGGCTCTTCTTGGGCAATCTCGGGTTCAGTCTCGTCATCACCGCGCGGTGGGCTGACGGTAGGCCACGACGCTGATTCTCCAGCGGAATCTGAAAGTTCAGGGGTCTCGGGGCTAGGCTCACCGCTCGTAGCTGGTGGTTCCTCAGCGACAACAATCTCCTGAACCTTGAACCTCACTCGGTGTCCCGTAACGTCGAGGATGGCCTGCCTGACCAACTCCGCGTTCGCAGGCATGCCCTCGCCCTGGGGCTTCTTCAGCACGTCAGCACTCGAGAGGGTCGGAAACCCGATGGTGACGATGTCCTCATCCAGAGCCACCACTTCTGACCCTGCAAGAGCTGTCCACACAGCTCGCTTTTTCTCTCCGATTGCTTCCAAAATTCCTGGCCACGCTGCGCTCAGCAAGGCAAAGGTGAGGGGTCCGGTCTCGGCCTGAGCTTCGGTGGTGGGGCTGTTTGCGGGAGCCGGGCTAGGGGTCGCTACTGCGGGGAGTTCAGGAGCCGGTGCCGCAGGCTCTTTCTTCGGAGCCTGCTGCGGCGCAGTGTCCGGTTTCGGAAGCGGTGCGGCGTGGGTCTCAGTGGCAGAAGAAACACCTCTTGCTACAAGCAAGCGAGCCATCAGGAGCTCTAAATGCAGTGTTGGCGAGGTCGCACCGGTCATCGCAGCAAGAGACTGTGCCATCACATCGGCCATCGCGGAGAGTCGCGGGGTCCCCAGCTCTCCTGAGAGCCGAGTCATCACTTCGACCGTGCTTGCGCTTGCTCCCGGGAGTAGGCCGGCTGCTTCATTACCCGCCTGGTCGACGATGATCAGATCTCGGACAAACTCCAATAGGTCTTCGCCGAACCGCCTCGGATCTTGCCCCGTGTGAATCACTTTGTGAAGAGCCTGGAACGTGGTGCTACCCACACCAGAGGCAAGCGCTGTCATTACCTCCACGAGTAGCTCTTCATGTGTGTACCCGAGTAGACCGGTGGCGTGGTCGTAGGTGACTGTGGTCTCTGTGGACCCGGCAATGAGCTGATCTAGAACAGAGAGAGTGTCTCGAACCGAGCCTCCTCCTGCTCTGACCACGAGTTGAAGCACTCCGTCTTCGACCGTGACACTCTCGGATTCGCAGACCGATTCGATGTACCGGAGGAGTTCAGCAGGCGGCACCAAGCGGAACGGATAGTGGTGGGTCCGCGAACGAATAGTGCCGATCACTTTGTCCGGCTCCGTGGTGGCGAAGATAAACTTCACGTGCTCGGGTGGTTCTTCCACAATCTTCAGCAGCGCGTTGAAGCCCTGCTGCGTCACCATGTGGGCTTCGTCAAGAATAAAAATCTTGTACCGGTCTCGGGCTGGAGCGAAAACCGCTCTCTCTCGCAAATCGCGCGCATCATCCACACCGTTATGGCTGGCGGCGTCAATCTCGACGACGTCAAGAGAGCCTGCGCCATCTCGCGACAGCTCGATACAGCTCGGGCAGGCACCACACGGCGTATCGGTGGGACCCTCGTGGCAGTTTAAGCACCGCGCGAGGATTCGAGCAGAGGTTGTTTTACCGCATCCGCGCGGGCCACTGAAGAGATAAGCATGATTCACACGATCTGCCGAGAGCGCATGGCGGAGCGGATCGGTGACGTGAGTTTGACCGATTAATTCCGCAAAACTCTCCGGACGATAACGACGGTAGAGAGCGGTAACCACCCTTTGAGCCTAGCGCGGCACAAATAAGAAGGACTCCCCGCGCACCCACCAGAGCCCAGTTACCCTTGCTACGTTTCCGTCCTGGGGGAGTTAGCCAAGTTAGCGCCGCGCGAGGAGCCGCCTCCACTTTATCGTTAGGATGAGAGGCGCGCTTTTGGTCGTGACCACCAGCGCAACGGAGGATTCGCCTAGTGGCCTATGGCGCACGCTTGGAAAGCGTGTTGGGTGAAAGCCCTCAGGGGTTCGAATCCCCTATCCTCCGCGTAACCAAATTGCCGAGTAGCTCTGCGCAGGACAGTACCCCTCCGGGTGCCGAGCAGGGAAGCTCTCCGTCATGGGGCCATCAAAGGCTCGGATAGCCAATAGCTATCACTGGGTCTGGGTTTTGTCTTGACCAGACCCGTTCTCCAGTCGGCGCCCCGTTAGACGCCGTAGAAGACGTCGTGTCCTTCAATGTCCGAATACGATGCGCGTTGCCTTGCCATCCTGCTTCTGGGAATTGCGAATAGCAGGTTCGTCCGCTGAAGTTTTTTCCAATGCTGGTCGATAGCGGAAATTCCGATTGGGCACCCCTCCTGGATCAGCTGCGCCGACTCCTGAAATGACTTTTCCAAGTTGTTGATCGCTGTAGCCTTCACGACGTAGCAAGAGGCGGTCGCAGTGTCAACCGTTACAGCGAGCCGTGCAGAAAGAACTTTTGGCTTGTCGCGAGTGTTGTACGCCAAACATAAAACATCAAGCGCGACGTTTTCGAGGAACTCCGCCAGCACAGCCTGAAGCTCTTCGGGGGAGCAGAGGAACTCAACATCGTCCTCACACACCATAATCGCCGGGGTATCAAGCTCGAGGCTCCCCATAAGTCGAGCATGCGATAACGCACATCCGAGCGCCCCATTGTTGTCCTGGATTGCTTCAAATCGGAAGACATTGCGGAAACCAACGCTTCGTAGTTCATTTTCCGTTTGTTCACGCCTGTCCTGTCGCGACGACAGATTGATGAAGTGAACTGGAATCGCAGCCGGTGAAAACGCAGCAGAGCGGTGGGCCGCCACGTCGAGGCGCATTTTTCTGCGCACCCGCTGTGGCACAAGAAACCCGTCGACGTGTCGGCGGACGTCACGCATTTTCCTGAGGAGATGGCGTCTGATTTCCACCTTTACTCCTTCACGTTTTCGTGTGACGAGTGACTCATCAGCTGTTACGGAGACGACACTAATCTCTATGCTAACTTCCGAAACAACCTTGCTGATCGTCAGCCAGGCAGTAACCTCTTGCAATGGCTCCCTCCGGAAACATGGCACACCAAGCTTCCCGGCCTGCGGGAAGTGGTCGCCCGAGAGTTGCAATTCTGATTCTTGCCCACACCAACCGGGAACAACTCCTGCGTCTGACAGCCCACCTTCAGCCAGATTTTGATGTCTTTGTTCACTTAGACAAAGCGTCACCTATCCGCATCGAAGATTTTCAGATTTTCCATCGAGCAACAGTTTTCAAGAAATTCAGAGCGCGCTGGGGCAGCCTCGCCATAGTCCACGCAATGTTAGAGCTGCTGGCACGCGCGTCAGCCGCAGGCCCTTATGACAGGTACGTCTTCATTTCAGGCCTTGACGTTCCTGTGATGTCGAATCAGAAAATCGCCGAGTACTTTTTCACCCACCGGGACACCGACTTTGTTGACATCCAGCGGTTTGTCGAGGGAGAGAAACGTCGCCTCACCCGACTCACGCGTTTCCATTTCTTCTCTCGGAGAACGTCCGCTGGGGCGCCAGCTCAACTCCGGGGCGCCGCCAGTCGGCTCATTGATCAGACCCTTCACAAAGCTGGTGTCCGACGGAAGAACAATTATGACTTTCGTTGGGGATCCCAGTGGATGGACCTCACTCGAGCGACCGCAGAGTCGATCCTTCGCTTTGTCAACAGCGACCGGAGGTTCCTCCGGCGGTTTCGGTTTACTTTTTGTCCAGACGAATTCGTCTTTCAGACCGCCATTCATCAACATCAAAATACCTCTCGCAAACAAGCAAAGCCAGCTCGCTTCATTGACTGGGATACTGGCCCTGAGCACCCCCGCGTTTTGCGGACCGAGGACTTCGACCGAATTATTGCCGGCGGAATGCTTTTTGCGAGAAAGTGTGATTCTCGCGTTGACAGGGCGCTTGTGGATCAGCTTTTTGCGCTCGCGAACGCGGAAGCGGCTGGCGAGGTGCAGGCCGGGTAGCGAGACCGAGCTAGCGCAGTAGTCTTAAGACGTGGTTTTTCGTCTACTCCGAAGCATTCATCAAAAAGGAATCACGGTCAGCAAACGACTGGTTCGGAAGGCGCGCAGCAGGATTCTGCGCCAGAGGTGGCTGCACGTTGGAGTGGAGAGCAGGCCGAGAAGTTCAGCCCCGGTAGACCCGGTCAGAGTCTTCGCTTCCCTCGAAACCATCGTCATCAATCTCAAAAGTCGGGCTGATCGCCTCAAGCAGTTCGAGGAAGAAATCCAAAAGTTGCGCATTCCAGCGTGGCGTCGAGTAGAAGCAGTGGACGGTGCAGAAAATTTTCCGCACCTCGATCCCTTCTATTCAGGATCAATCGGTTGCTCGCTTTCGCATGTTCAAGCCCTCCAAGAAGCCCGGTGGGATGAAATCGATGCGCTGCTGATCTGTGAAGATGACGTGGAGTTCTTGGCCTCTCCGGAAGAAATTTCCCAACTGATTGAAGAGTTTTTATCGAATCCACACCTAGACGTCTTGGCCTTGTATGGCAAGGCTAGAGGTGGATCGCACCAAGTCTCAAACAACCTGAGGATCGTGGTTGGGCTGGTGGGAACTGTTTGCTACGTGGTTAAACCCCACATGGCACCAGTAATTAGTGATCTTTTTGCTCAAGGAGTGGAAGACCTTCAACGCGGTAAACGCAGGGGAAAAAGTGACATCCTTTGGAACAAGTTGCAACAGCGAGGCTATTTTTTTGCGGCTCCAATAACCTCAGTGGCTCGTAACCGAGCCGGGTTTTCTGACATCGAAGGCCGACACCTAGGTCCCCGCTAAGGATGAAAGCGAAATGAGCACGCTCTCCGATGTCGCCAAGAAAGCCGGCGTATCGAAGTCCACTGCATCGAGAGCGCTCTCCGGCCGAGGCTCAGTCTCAGTGGCAACGCGGCAAAAAGTGTCTCGAGCAGCCGGGGATCTCGGGTTCGTTGCCTCCAGCGCGGCAGAAAGTCTTGCCACCGGTCGATCGCGAAACATCGCTGTCGTGACACCGTTCATCAATCGCTGGTTTTACAGCGAAGTTATCGACGGGGTTGAGTCAGCCCTGATAGGCGCGGGTTATGACCTAACTCTTTACCGACTGACGGACGATATCGACCAGAGGCGGCAGCTCTTTGATTACTTCCTCGTCCGCAAGGGCGTAGACGCTGTCATTGCCCTCACCCTGTTCATTAGCGATGACGAGGTTCGACGCCTCCGCAAGCTGGGCAAACCGGTGGTCGGGGTAGGAGGGCTGATTCCCCACGTCCCCACTCTTTCGATTGACGACGTTGCCACTGCTCGACGGGCAACCGAACACCTCATCGAACTGGGCCACCGCCGGATTGTCCACGTTGGGGGCGACCAAGAGAAGCAGTTGGACTTTGAGGTTCACTCCAATCGGCTCAAAGGGTTCCGGGTTGCGCTGGCCGGAGCGGACTTAACCCAAGACAATGACTTTTATGCAGATGACTTCGATATTCCCGGTGGGTATCGAAGTGCACGCGCAGTGCTTGCCGACCCCGCGACCCGGCCCACGGCCATTGTTGCCGGATCTGACGAGATTGCCTTGGGTGTGATTATGGCTGCCCGGGAGTTGGGACTGGATGTGCCACGCGACTTGTCAGTAATCGGAATCGACGGCCACCCACTGGGAGAAACTTTCGGGCTCACAACGATGAACCAACATCCAGCAAATCAAGGAAGCCTCGCTGTTTCACAAGCTCTTGCCCAACTGGGCGGCGCATGGGACGAGAGCGACGACACCCATCTCGAACTGCAAGTCGACCTGAAGCTCCGATCCTCAACCGCGCCACCCGTCACTCCGGTTTAACTATGTCCAGGAGACCTGAATGAAGACTGCGCTAATCATCGGCGCCTCTGGCCAGACAGGGGCTTACCTGACACGGTTATTACTTGAAAAGGGCTACTCGGTCACTGGGACTTCGAGAAACTGGGCCGAGTCCCAAACCTGGAGACTTAACCGACTTGGTGTCCTTGAAGACATAAAACAGGTTTCGCTATCACTCCACGACTCGCTGGGCCTAGAGGAGGCCCTTAACTACGAAGAGCCCGAGGAAATCTACTACCTTGCAGGACCCAGCAGCGTTGCGGCGTCATTTCGGGAACCCACTACCTCGATGTCGGAGATCTTTGACCCGGTTGTTTCCCTGCTCGAAGTTCTCAAACGACGATCATCCACCGCCCACTTTGTTAACGCAGCCAGCACAGACTGTTTTGGGAACCACGGAAGGTCTTTGCTCGACGAACAGTCTCCTATGAGGCCTGTTAGCCCCTACGGAATCGCCAAAACCGCGACCTACCTCACCACACAGAACTACCGAGAGGCTTTCGGGGTTGATTCTCGAAACGCCATTCTCACTAACCACGAGTCCCCATTGAGGGGACCCGACTTTGTGACACAAAAGATTATCTCCGGCCTCCGGGCAATCAGTGAAGGGCGAGAGTCAACCCTCGCATTGGGGAACACGGGCGTTGCCCGTGATTGGCTATGGGCCGACGATGTTGCCCAGGCGTTGCACTCGATCGGCTCGAGTAGTCAAGCCTCTGACTACGTGGTTGCGTCAGGAAAAACGTCAACGCTCGATGCGTTTACCGAGATCGCCTGCGCCAAATTTGGCCTCGAAGCTCGTGAAGTCATCACTCACCAACCTGGGCTGAGCCGTCCATTGGAAATCCAGTCCGTACGACTGAATCCCGCCAAAGTAGAGCAGGATCATGGCTGGAGGCCAACCGTATCTTTCCATGAAATCGTCGAACGCCTGATTTCCCGCGAAGTTTAGACGAGCGACACAACAGAAAAGGTGACGCCTGCATACGCAGGCGTCACCTTTTACTGAGCAGAAACTACTTGAGGGTGACGGTTCCGCCAGCTTCCTCGATTGCTGCCTTTGCCTTTTCGGC
>CAKZKU010000193.1 GCA_937124545.1 uncultured Microbacteriaceae bacterium
GAACAGGAAGACAACAGCGCCTCGCGCCGCTGAATACGTGGCAACAGACGAGATTCCCGTGGTAACCGGCGAGCACACTGTCTTATCGTTTGAGGAGCGCCAACGATGACCACGATCTTGGTTGTAGAGGACGAAAAGTCTCTCAGTGAACCCCTCGCGTACCTGTTGCGCCGGGAAGGGTATGAGGTCGCCGTTGCTGAAGACGGGCACGAGGCTGTCGAGGTGTGCACCACCAACCCGCCAGACCTCATGCTGCTGGACCTCATGCTGCCCGGTTTGTCAGGTACGGAAGTGTGCCGCGAGGTCCGCGCGCGCTCGACGTTGCCGATCATCATGTTGACTGCCAAGGACTCCGAGGTCGACATTGTTGTGGGGCTAGAGCTTGGTGCCGACGACTATGTAACGAAACCGTATTCTTCGCGCGAACTACTAGCGCGAATCCGGGCGGTGCTGAGGCGTCGCGAGGGTGATCCGGAACCAGAAGGATCGATTCTGTCTTTCCACGGTGTCGTGCTGGACACTGAGCGTCACCAGCTCGTGGTGCGAGGGGAAACAGTGGCGATGCCGCTCAAAGAGTTTGAGCTGCTGGAGCTGTTAATGTCCCACGCGGGGAGAGTGCTGACACGCGGTCAAATTATTGACCGCGTCTGGGGGTCTGACTATTTCGGCGACACCAAGACATTGGACGTGCACATCAAGCGACTGCGCTCGAAAGTGGAGCTGTCCCCCTCGGACCCGACACTCATTGTGACGGTCAGGGGCTTGGGATACCGGTTCGAGGCTTAGGGAACCAAAAGTTCATACTCGGGCAATTCGCCATCGAGCACCGGCACAAGCACGAGTTCGCCGGGGATATCCCCGTGCTGGAAATACACCGGAACGAGGGAACCGGCAATCACGTCGGAACCCTCAAGAATGACGCCCGCAGCGGGGTCATCTCCAAATCGAGTGAGTGAGGGCAACGTGGGAACGTCAAGAAACTCGGTGACCGCGTCGCCTTCTCCGTCGTACTGGACTTGGAGCGAGACGTCGGTGTCCCCTGTGTTGACAACAGACATGACGAGGTTGGCTTGGCCCTCCTCGTTCGTGATTAACATGACATTTCTCACCGCAATGTCCCCGAGAGTCACGCCAACACCGTCTGAGGGGTCATAGTCCTTCTGAGTCGCAATCTCTGCAGTAAAGGTGCAACCCGAGGCTCCAAAAACAAGAGCTACAGACAAAACAAGAGGTGCGAAAAAACCGCGTTGCACGGAACTATCCTCCGGGGGCTGATGGGCGGGGAGACGCGAATACGTGGAGACTTCGAGCCCCAGTCTACTAGACACCGGACTGTTCACTTCCGCCCGAGACGCGATTTTCAGCGCGTTTACACCCGGAAACTGCACGCGAGGGCTGTGGTAAAATAGGGGGTTGCGAAAGGACACATCGAATGCTGTTTGAAGTTGGCGAAACAGTGGTTTACCCCCATCACGGAGCGGCCACCATCACTGAAGTGAAAAACCGGACCATTCGGGGTGAGAAAAAGATGTACCTGAAGCTAAATGTTAAGCAGGGCGATCTGACCATCGAGGTGCCGGCGGAAAACGTTGACCTGGTTGGTGTGCGTGACGTTATTGGACAAGAGGGTCTCGACAAGGTCTTCGAAGTCCTTCGTGCGCCCTTTACCGAGGAGCCCACAAACTGGTCGCGTCGCTACAAGGCAAACCTCGAAAAGCTTGCATCCGGTGATGTGATTAAGGTGTCTGAAGTCGTCCGCGACCTGTGGCGTCGCGATCAGGACCGTGGTTTGAGTGCCGGAGAAAAGCGGATGCTGGCCAAGGCGCGTCAGATTTTGATTTCTGAACTCGCGCTCGCCAAGAAGACGGACGAAGAAAAAGCTTCGGACGTCCTTGATGAAGTTCTCGCTTCCTAAGTAGTGGCGCGAAGCGAGCGAGTGTGAATACCGCGCTCGTCATCGTTGCCGCGGGCAGTGGACAGCGATTGGGCTCAGCGCTGCCAAAGGCGTTCGTGTCTCTCGCGGGGGAATCTCTACTCCAGCACGCGCTGGCGCAAGCTTCCGGTTGGGAAGTGGCACCCACAGTTGTTGCTGTTGTTCCAGCCGGGTGGGAAGAGCCCGCGCGGGCAATGGGCACTGGTTTAGGGCCTAGCTTCCGTGTCGTGACCGGGGGCGACACGCGCACTGAGTCGGTTCGCCGCGGGGTTGACGCGCTTGCTGATGACACGGATTTCGTGCTGATTCACGATGCCGCTCGACCGCTGATGCCGCTGGCCGTATTCGATCGCGTTCTTGCGGCCCTGAAGGCCGGCTCGGCAGCAGTCATCCCGACCACTCCGGTTGTCGACACCTTGGTCACGCAGGCGAGGAGCACCGGGAAAACCGAGGGCGGAATTGATCGAGACCTGCTGGCAGGTGTCCAAACGCCACAGGGTTTTCCAGCGGAGGCGCTTCAGGCCGCATATCGCTCCGTTGACGGCGAGTTCACTGACGACGCAGAAATCATGCGGCAAGCCGGTCACAATGTGGATTCCGTGCCGGGTGACCCGCAGGGCTTCAAAATCACCTTTCCTGAGGACCTCGCTCGAGCCGAGGCAGTGCTGGGTCACAGCCCGGTTCCCCGGGTGGGATCAGCATTGGACGTGCATGCGTTTGATGAGGCGAGTCCCCTTATTCTTGCGGGCCTGGAATGGCCGGGCGAGAAAGGTTTATCGGGGCACAGTGATGGCGATGCCGTGGTGCACGCCATCGTTGATGCGATTCTGCAGGCTGCTGGCCAGGGTGATCTGGGCCACCACTTCGGCACCGATAGGCCAGAATTTGCGGCTGCTTCCAGCCAAGTGTTTCTCAAGGAGGCTCTGAAAATCGCCACTCAAGCCGGTTTTCGAGTGTCATCGGTCGCTGTCCAAATCATTGGGAACCGCCCAAAAATTGGCCCGCGACGAGAGGAAGCGCAAAAGCACCTCTCTGCCCTGGTGGGAAGCCCGGTGACGCTCGGCGCCACAACAACAGATGGCCTGGGTTTTACCGGCCGCGGTGAAGGTATCGCCGCTTCCGCTACGGCTGTTCTTGTTCCTTTGGCCTGAGAGGCTTGGGTCTGTCACCTCGGCGTGAAGCTTCATCCTCGCTAGCATGGGGCGGTGTCAGTGAAACTCTTCGATTCTCAGAGCCTGGAGCTTCGGGCTTTTGAGCCGCTGGTTCCTGGCGCCGTGTCGATCTATGTTTGCGGCCCGACCGTGCAGTCAGCACCTCATGTGGGGCATCTTCGAAGCGCCCTGGTTTACGACCTGTGGTCTCGATGGTTTTCTTATCGCGGATACGCGGTCACCCTGATTCGCAATGTGACCGACATCGACGACAAAATCTTGGAAGCCTGCCACGACTCGGCAACTCAGTGGTGGGAGCTAGCGGAAGCTGTTCAGGCCGATTTTCAAGACGCCGCGGATGCGTTAGGAATCGAGCGACCCACCGCCCAACCCCGTGCGACAGGACATATTCCCGACATGCTCGAGCTGATCTCGACCCTCTTAGCTTCGGGCCACGCCTATTCGGCCGACAACGGTTCGGGAGATGTGTATTTTGATGTGTCCCAGTGGCCTAACTACGGAGAGCTCACACACCAGAAGGTCGAAGACCTGCAACAGGGCAGCGGTGACACCGGGGGTAAGAAAAATCCTGAAGACTTCGCGCTCTGGAAAGGCCACAAAGCTGGTGAACCAGCGACCGCATCCTGGTCGGCGCCCTGGGGAGCGGGACGTCCGGGGTGGCATCTCGAGTGCACAGCGATGGCCACGCGCTATTTGGGCTCACAGTTCGATATTCACGGCGGAGGGATGGACCTGCGCTTCCCCCACCATGAAAACGAGCTGGCACAGGCCCGCGCCGCAGGGCATTCCTACGCCTCCCACTGGCTACACAACGCCCTGGTTACGGCGAATGGGCAGAAGATGTCGAAGTCACTGGGCAACGGCGTGCTCGCCGGTGAACTACTGGAGCAAGCTCGGCCTCTTGTCGTCCGCTACGCACTGGCCAGCGCACACTACCGTTCGGAATTAGATCTGCACGAAGGTTTTCTCACCGAGGCTGCTGCAGCGCTCGGTCGGATTGAAGTTTTCCTCGCACGTGCCACCCGAGAGTTTGGCGAAGTTGAGGCAGGCCCGGTCCCGGCTGCTTTTGAAACAGCAATGGACGATGACCTTGGGATCCCCAGCGCTTTGGCTGTCATCCACGACGCAGTCCGGGCGGGAAATCAGGCAGCAGATTCTGAAAAAAACGACGCGTTTCGTGGGGCGGCATCCGAGGTTCGGGCGATGATGGCCATACTGGGGATGGATCCGCTGGACCCCCGCTGGGCAACCGGGAGCAGCGACGACAGTGTGGTGGCGTCCATGGTCACCAAAATTTTGGCAGCACGCCAGGAGGCGAAGAACGAACGCCGCTTTGACGTTGCGGACGCGCTCCGCGACGCATTGGATTCAGCCGGGATTGATATTCATGATGGGCCCAACGAGAGCACCTGGAGTATTCGTGGCTAAAAAAGGACACCCGACGCCTCGTAAGGCCAAGAAGCCGGCCACCGTCGGAACCGGTGGTCACGGTCGAAAGGCTCTGGAAGGCCGTGGGCCGACCCCTAAGGCAGAGGACCGAGCGTGGCATCCTGCCGGGAA
The DNA here is from genome assembly GCA_937124545.1 of uncultured Microbacteriaceae bacterium. GTDB lineage: Bacteria > Actinomycetota > Actinomycetes > Actinomycetales > Microbacteriaceae > Pontimonas. Next base: position 4,666 of record CAKZKU010000193.1, read on the forward strand.
AAAGAAGGCTGCGCAGGAGCGCTTAGAAAATGCGCGCGCTCGTAAGGGCGGCAAACCCGCTCCCACACGACGATCTTCCGGTCCAGCAGCAAAAGACGCCGAGATGGTGACCGGTCGCAACGCTGTGCTGGAGGCTCTTCGCGCAAAGATTCCCGCGGTGTCGCTGACGTTAGCTACCCGAATCGACATGGACGATCGTGTGCGTGAGGCCCTCACACTGGCAAACAGGAGAGGAATTCCATTACTCGAGGTTCCGAGGCCTGAACTTGACCGGGTGACGGGTCCAGACACCGTTCACCAAGGGATTGCTCTGACGGTTCCGCCCTACACCTACCCGCACCCCATCGAAATGGCAGAAAAGGCGCTCTCCCAGGGGACAAAGCCTGTGCTAGTTGCCCTGGACGGCGTGATGGATCCCCGCAATCTTGGGGCGATTGTCCGCTCGGTTGCGGCTTTTGGAGGATCCGGAGTGATTGTCCCGCAGCGTCGCTCCGCTGGTGTCAATGCGACCTCGTGGAAAACTTCGGCCGGGGCCATTGCTCGAACCCCCGTGGCCATGGCATCCAATATGACGCAAACGCTGAAGGCGCTAAAAGACCTCGGGTACTTCGTCGTTGGCCTCGACGGCGAAGCCGATGAGGTGGTTCCGGGCGCCGATATCGCTAACGGTGCTCTTGTTGTGGTTGTGGGCAGCGAAGGAAAAGGACTTTCGCGTCTTGTGTCAGAAACGTGTGACCAGGTTCTCGGTATCCCGATTTCGGCACGCACCGAATCCCTAAACGCCGGTATTGCCGCGAGTGTTGTGCTCTACGAGGTAGCCCGGGCGCGGTATTTGGCCCGCAAGGCTTAGATTCTTTCCTGCCAGTTCAGGTCCACAGTGGGATTGGGCATTGTGATTGCTGATGTCGGGGGACCGGTCACCATTGCTTCGTCTCGCCGGTGTGCGAGGACTGTTTCGATATAGGACTCCACACTTTCGCTGAAGCTGATGTCTCGATCTTCGTCCCGAGAGCGGGCTCCACGGTGAGCTAACCACTGGTGAAACATTTCCGCTGGCTCCAACTTCCCTCGGAGGTCTTTGGGAATGGCCTTGATAACGCGGTCGTAAACCTGAGATAGCCATTCGTGAGCGACAACCTCTTCATCGATGTCTTCGTCGGGGTAGTGGTACGCGCGAAACGAGTCCAGGTCGTTCAGTAGACGTCGTGCCTGATTTTCTCCCGCGTCAATCCCCGTCAGGCGCAGAAGCCGCCGGGTGTGGTGTCCGGCATCAACGACTTTCGGCTGGATGTTGAGCTGTGACCCGGTGTCGTCGGTCGAAATACTGAGATTCTCGATGTCGAAACCCAGGTCGTTGAGGCGTTGAACGCGGTGGGCAATGCGCCACCGCTCGGACTGGTCAAAGCTTTCCCACCCGGTGAGCTCATTCCACAGGGAGCGGTACGCCAAGAGAATGGACTCGGAGATTTCTAGCGGGTCAATGTCCTCATCGAGCATTCCGCCCGCCTGCAAATCCAACAGTTCACCCGCAACGTTGACCCGCGCAATTTCAAGATCGTTTTCCCTCTGGCCATCTGAAAGTGACCCAGGCATCAGCTCGCCTGTTTCGGCGTCCACCAGATAGGCAGCGAACGCTCCCGCATCGCGTCGGAACAGCGTGTTCGAAAGCGACACGTCCCCCCAAAAAAACCCCACAATATGCAGACGAACTAACAGTGCGGCGAGCGCATCTGCGAGGCGGCGAGCGGTGTCCGGGCGAAGGGTTTGGGAATACAGCGCTCGGTAGGGCAGCGAAAAACGAAGATGCCTTGTCACTAGTGCTGTGGGCAGCGCCTCTCCGTCCGTGCCGGTTCGGCCGGAAACAATCGCCACGGGTTCGACACACGGCACATCCAGACGATCCAACTTTTTGAGCATGTCGTATTCGCGAACGGCCAGCGGTTCGGTGGTCTCTTTGATGGCCACGATGTGTGGCCCGAGATGAATGAATCGCACGATGTGGCGGGAGATCCCTTTGGGGAGTGCCGCCACGTTTTCCTCGGGCCATTCCTCCAACGGAAGGTGCCACGGTAGCTCCAGGAGCTCCGCACTTCCGACAGAAGCGGTGATGGACAGCGACTGACCCACGGGGTGCCTTTCGGTCATGACTGCGGGGCCCGGGCATCGTGCCGGGGCCCCGCAGTCACGATGATTTCTAAGAGGTTGCCGAAATGGCTTCTTTGGTGAGGCGAACACCGGTTGCCGTGTCGAACACGTGCATGTGGTGTTCAACGGGGAGCAAGGAAATCTTGTCTCCTGCGACCGGGTGGTCTCGTCCATCTACGCGCACGACCATTTCGATGGTGTGTCCCTCAACCTCGGTGTTGCCATACAGGTAGCCATCGGCCCCCAGCTCTTCCACAAGGTCGACGCTGGCTTGGAGGCCTTTGCCGGTGGCGGAGACGGTGAGATCCTCCGGGCGAATACCGACGGTCACCCGGTTTCCTGTGGCTCTTGAGAGGGTGTCGCGGTCGACCTTGACGGTCGCTGTTCCGAATTGGACCCCGCCCTCAACGATGTCCGCTTCGAAGAGGTTCATGGCGGGGGACCCGATGAAGCCCGCGACGAAAGCGTTGGCCGGCGATTCGTAAAGATCACGAGGGGTTCCCACCTGCTGCAGCACTCCGTCTTTGAGAACCGCGATGCGATCGCCCATGGTGAGGGCCTCTGTCTGGTCGTGGGTCACATAGACGGTCGTCACGCCCAGGCGGCGCTGGAGCGATGCAATTTGGGTTCTCGTCTGGACACGGAGCTTCGCATCCAGGTTGGAGAGTGGTTCATCCATCAAGAAGACCTGTGGTTCACGAACGATGGCTCGTCCCATGGCAACACGTTGGCGTTGGCCACCCGAGAGTGCTTTCGGTTTGCGATCGAGGTAAGGCTCGAGGTCGAGCAGCTTGGCTGCTTCCTGCACGCGAGTGGCGCGGTCCTCTTTGCTGACACCCGCAATTTTCAGAGCGAATCCCATGTTCTCTGCCACCGTCATGTGGGGGTAGAGAGCGTAGTTTTGGAACACCATCGCAATGTCACGGTCTTTGGGTGCCACATCGGTGACATCGCGATCACCAATCAAGATGCGACCGTCGTTGATGTCCTCTAGGCCCGCCAACATGCGCAGCGAGGTGGACTTTCCGCAGCCGGAGGGCCCGACCAGGACGAGGAACTCACCATCATCGATACTCAGATCGAGAGCATCCACCGCTGGGGTGGTCGTTCCTGGATAAATACGACTTGCTTTGTCAAACGTCACTGACGCCATTGTCTTACTCCTTCACCGGCAGGTACGTGCCGGACGATCCGTAGTGAATGGAATGCCCCGTCCCCTCGTTGGGATGGAACGCTTCCAGTATGACATCACCGCCCCCGTGCTCGCAGGAGAAGTGCCTCTCCTCAGACTCGCGGGATAAGGTTATGTGTTCGGATGCGCTCTAAGGGACATCCGAGAAAGCTTCTGCCAACATGGTTGGCGTCATCACCGAGTAGAGGGTTCCCGAGGAAAGACGACTATGAACGCACCGGATAATCGGCCCACCAAAAACGAAAAGCGCCAAGAGGCTCGTGAAAAAGCGCGAGCGATGAGAGAAGAGCAGAGCAAGCGCGCCAAGCGCAACAAGCTACTCGCTCAAGTGGGCTGGGCTGTTGGTGTCCTGGGGGTCATTTCTGTGGTGACCGTGCTCATTATTTCCTCGCTCCGTCCCCCCGGTCCCGGGCCAGCCAACATGCAAAGCGATGGCATAAAGATTGGTGCTGGAGTTCAGGGAATCCAGACTCCAGCCCTCCTGCCCGATGAGCTTCCGGTTCCCTCTGAGCTCAATGCGGATGGCGTTCCCGCCATCAGCATTTTCCTTGACTATTCCTGCCCAGCCTGTGCTCAGTTCGAGGCTGCTTATGCGCCCATTTTGCGGACGTGGCTCGAGAACGGCACAGCCACAGTGGAATACCACCTGCTTTCGTTTCGTGATGCCCAGACCGCAGGGACTCGCTTCGCAACTCGCGCAGCTAATGCGGGCGCCTGTGTAGCGGACCAAGACCCTGATGCCTTCTTTGACTTCAACACCTTGATGTTTGAGAACCAGCCCGTTGCGCCCGAGCGTTACGAACTGACTGACGGGCAGATGGTCGACATTGCCGGAGCCAGTGGTGTTCAGGATCTCGAACGCCTCAGCACCTGTATCGAAGACGAAACCTTCTCCAACTGGGTTGGCCAGGCAACAGCCCGTGCAATGAGCACGGGGCCTGTCCCGGTGAAGAACAGCGAGATCCCGCTGGTCAAGGGAACTCCGACCGTACTGGTCAATGGAAAAGAATTCCAGCCTCAGGTGCACGGTGACCTGCAAAGCTTTGTGGCGTCACTGGAAGAGAGCGAATAGCTTCGTCGTTCGATACCCTGGAGTGCTTGCTCAGGCAAGTGATGCCGGCTTGGCGCAATTGGTAGCGCATCCGACTTGTAATCGGAAGGTTACGGGTTCAAGTCCCGTAGCCGGCCCCACGACCGCTTGAGGTGTTCTTACGCTCGATCACGGACGCAATCGCTAATACGAGGGATATCACCCAGCTCAACCACAGCAACCAGGTCTGCCAGCTCAATGGCGCGCGAAGGGTTTTCCGCAGCAGTCCGACACCGGTGGCAATAGAGCTCACGATGGCACTGCTGAACAGAAATTGGCGCATTACTCCACTCTAAGTGCGGCCGTGCGGGCCGTCTAGGGCCAGGCACTGGTCGTGCTGATAATCTCGCAGACGTGCCTCCGACCGTCGATACCGCGCATGCTCAACTGGTGGTGGTCTCCAATCGCTTACCCATCGCGTATCAAATCGCGGCGGATGGGGAGAAGGTGGCGTCGTTGTCGCCGGGGGGCCTTGTCGCCGCTCTCGGGCCTGCTTTGGCGGGCACGGGCGCGACGTGGGTGGGCTGGGACGGAACTGTCGATGGCAGCGAGGAACCCCTCGACGTCGAGGGGTTTCGTATCGAGCCGGTGTCGCTTACTGCCGAGTTGATCAAAGGCCATTACGAGGGTTTTAGTAATGGCACACTGTGGCCGCTCTTTCACAATGTGGGGGTGCCGGCCCGATTTTCGGCGCCGTGGTGGGGTTCCTACGAGCGAGCTAACGAAGCCTTCGCAGAACGTGTGGCCAAGGTTTCCCCCGAGGGCGCCGTAGTGTTCGTGCAGGACTATCACTTGATGTTGGTGCCCGCGCTGCTTCGCAATCGCCGACCTGACCTCACCATTGGGTACTTTCATCACATTCCTTTTCCTGACCCGGACACCATGGCAGCTCTAGACCAGCGAGCAATGGTGCTGCAAGGACTTTTGGGGGCTGACATCGTCGGTTTTCAGCGCCAACGCGACGTGGAGGCGTTTCACAAAAACACGGCGTCGATGGGGGTTCAGGTTCCGGGGGATCACAAAGTACAGGTAGCCGCTTATCCGATTTCGATCGACACAGCGGGTGTTTCTCAGGCCGCCCAGGCATTGAAGGTTCAAGCGCGTGCGAGCGACCTCCGCAAGGAATGGGGAAATCCGAGTCGAGTCTTCCTCGGGGTCGACCGATTGGATTACACGAAAGGCATCCCCGAGAGGTTGCAAGCTTTCGAGGAGCTTCTTGCGTCTGGAGCGGCTTCCTCCGAGGACACCGTGTTTGTTCAAGCAGGAAGCCCCAGTCGTGAAACCGTCGAGCAGTACCAAGCGCTCAGCGCCGAGATTGATGAAATCGTCACCCGCGTTAACGCGAAGTATCCGAGTGGGCAGGAACGTGGAGCCATTGTGTATCTTCGGGAAAACCTTCCGCGGGAGGAAATGCTTGCACTGTTTGTCGCTGCCGACGTCATGGTGGTGACCTCTCTGGCCGATGGGATGAATCTTGTGGCGAAAGAGTTTGTCGCGTGCCGATCTGATGACTCTGGCGTCTTAGTGCTCAGCACCGAGGCGGGCGCAGCGGAGACGATGAGTGAGGCGCTGCTGGTGAACCCCTTCAATAAGACAGAAATCGTGGAAGCCCTGGAGGCTTCGCTTGTCCTCGCCCCTGAAGATGTGGCACGGCGCATGGCGGCCCTTCGCCAGGAAGTTTCCACTAACGACGTGGCCCGATGGGCCCGAGCAATCCTGGCCGACCTGGAAACGGCCAGGGCTAACTGATCGATGGCTGTTTCTGAGCAAAGTGCACCGCCCCTGCGGAAGAACCGATCAGCCCGGATCATCGCGCTT
>CAKZKU010000194.1 GCA_937124545.1 uncultured Microbacteriaceae bacterium
CTTGAATCCGCCGTTGCAAAGTCCTCTAAAACTCACTTCATTCAACCAAGGAATCATGATTTCATCCCGCGAACGAGGAATTATCCAAATCCTAACAGCTGCCCAGGTTTTCCTGGTGACTGTCTGTTACTGGCTTTGGTTTTGGGGTCACTTTGGTCTGAGGGATGAAGGATATCCGTCGGTCCAAACCTACGCCAAGTATTCCCTCGTCATCGTCATTGCGATGATCTTCGAGGCCATTTCGAGGCCGCAATCACTGAGACCGCGGCCGGGGCGGGTCCGCCGGATCGCGAAATCGCTCTCTCTTCGTCAGTCCCTGTGGATCTTGGGGGCCATCATAGTCTTGCAAGTGTTCTCGAAGGATCTCAATCTCTCCCGGCTTTTTTTGGCCGGGTTCATGATCCTGGCAGGCCTCCTTCTTTACCTTCAGAATCGCTTCGCAATCATCTGGTCTGCCAAATTTGGCTCCCGCTTTCTGGGGGATTGGAAAGTTCGCACCGCGGTTCTTGGTCCCAAAGAATGGTGCGACTCCATCATTCCCGAGCTCAATTTCACCACCGGAATGATGGATCTGAAACGGGTTGTTCTCACCGATGGTCCCGGTCAGAAATCCGACCTTCTCAAAGAGGTGGTCAGGCAACCCATCGATCTTCTGATCATGCCTCCCAGTTCCATTGACCAGGAGATTGTCATCGACCTGATGAGGCAGGGCGACCGTCTGGGCTACAACTGCTGGCTTCCCGTCGAGTATACCCGAAGCTACGGCCGCCACTTTTCGATGCAGAGGGTGGGGCGTCTTGATATCCTGACCCCTCCGGCGGCGCCTCTCGATAACACTTGTAACAGGGTGATCAAGAGGGCCTTTGATCTCGTTTTTGCCTTCCTGGTGGTTTGTACCATTCTTCCCGCGACGGCTCTCTTTGTTTGGATTCTTCATCGCCTCTACTCACCCGGACCACTTTTATTCAAGCAGGAGCGGGTGGGGAGGAACGGCCGGAAGTTTCAGGTGTATAAGTTCCGGAGCCTGAATGTCGAAAATGGTGACGAGGTGAAGCAGGTCTCGACGAATGATGACCGGATTTTCAAAGGGGGGCGCTTTATCAGGAAGACCAGCATCGATGAATTTCCCCAGTTTCTGAATGTTCTCATCGGTGATATGAGCGTGGTGGGACCGAGACCGCACATGGAAAAGCACGATGAGGAGTTTGCCGCGATTTACGAAAAATACGGTCACCGTCGCAACGTGAAGCCCGGAGTGACCGGTCTGGCACAGGTCAAAGGATTCAGGGGCGAAGTCCACTCCCGCCTTGATGTCCGCCACCGCGCGTGTTTGGACCGGTTCTACATTTCTCATTGGGATGTCGCCTTCGATTTCAAGATCGTGGTGATGACCTTCGTGAGTGTGATCAAGCCCCCGAAGAGTGCTTATTAGCAGCCTGTTGAAAAACCAGCGTGGAATGTGCTACACTCTCCCTCGTCATGTTTGAGA
>CAKZKU010000195.1 GCA_937124545.1 uncultured Microbacteriaceae bacterium
CACGCTTCAGGAGTCTAGCGAAGTCACGATTTGTCGGGTGTCCTGTGTTGTCGTGAACCAACTTGATGTCTTTCTTTGCCTCTCTGGAAGGTTCCCAATCGAGGTTGACTGGAGGAGGTGGTACCTCGTCGTCGTGTTCAGACAACGGTTCTTCATTCGCAGGATTGTGCTCGTCTCGTTCTCCTGGACGTACCACGTCGGGTGCCAAGGGCGGTCCATCTTCTGGGATCCCTTCCAGAGGTAACGAAAGTGATAATTGGCTACCGTTTCCAGATATCCCTAATCGTTTTTTGATGAGCTTGAGATCGGACACTGGAACGGTCTTCGTGGACTCCTCGTTGACTTCACTACTGCTGACATATGCGCCATCTACTGTCTTCCAAATGATCAACGTCCACATCTCCTTGACTGGTTCTGCTACACCTTCAATCTCCTTCTGCTCTACTGCTTGCCAAGCAAATTCTCCATTTTCTGGCGCTGCCGAGCGGTAGAGCTCTGTCTTCACGCCGAACACTGGTCCGTTGAGGCTCTTGAAGTGGTCGCTGGAAGGAGAGAGTACTTGCCCAACGCACCCAGTAGGCGTGTGCTGCACATGAAGGTGTGCGAGCTGTTCATTAACTGATTCTCCGTCGATCAGCAGATTGACCGACATCTCCTGGTCGGCTGCGACATCTACAATTCTTCGTCTTGGGCAATCTCGGACCATTCGTCCGAGAAACTGTCGCGGCCCTCCATGTCTGCCTGCTTGGCATCCACGTACTTGAGGAACCTCTTCATCTGGCCGCACACATCGTAGTCCTTGTCGCGTCGGTCCAGACACCACGTCACGTAATCCGGGTAATTGTTGAGGACCTCCGAGTACGTCTCGTGACTGTACTTGCCGTAACCCATCAGATCCGTGTCCTTCAGGCGTTCCGACTGACTCGGAAGACGGACGTAGCGGGACCCGCAGCTCCGGCAGGTCCACCATTTCCCCTTCTCGCTGCCCTTCTTGGAGGCCGAGTTGCCGTACGGCCTCCACGACTTCTGTGGATGAGGGCAGTCCTCGGGTTCGTTGTCCCAGGTTCCTTTGCTGCGTTCCAGCTTCTCCCCGAGGACACTCCACGCTCCCACCGTGGGATCCCGCAGGATCTTCGGCAGCGCGGGGTCCTCCGACGGTGCGTTCCTCTTGGACTTCGAGTCTCCTTGACTCTTCGGAAGGAACTTGGAGGGAGTCTGGAAGCAGCGGTAGTACGTCTCCTCTCCGAGGACATGGATCATCAAGTTGATCGTCACGCGGTGCTGGAGGCACCACTTTACACGAAGTACCAGCAGGTACCAGCGCCTCACGCGCTGATCGACAGCTTCCTGGCTCGGGTCCAGGGTGTCGTGTCGGAACGTCGTGGTTGACGCTCTCGAGCTCCCCTTCTTGGTATGAGGAGGGAAGAGGACCACTTTCCACTACGGTGGAATGGCCAGCGTCGCTCTGCTCGAGCTGATCTTGAGCCAGGTGGTACTGCGAAGCAGATCGATCATTCACATCTGCACGTCTCGAGCATCTGAACTCTGAATCTGGCATTCGATCTTTCATGCTGACTGGCACTGCATGATCGGATTCGCGCGCGATCACTTTGTAGGCATCGCAGAAAGGCTGACGCGGGTTGCGGAACCCTCCGGGTCCATAGTCGAAAACATCTACGGCGACATGGCCGCTGCCGCCCGAAATCTCATGCAGATCGGAAGTTCCCTGGATCTTCGTCCAGTGAATCGTCTGTGCTGGTAAATCCAGCACCATACCGAGCTTCTTCTGCATACTGATAGGCAAGAGCAGAGGGATGCTCGTTGGTAAAACACTGACTGTGAGGAGGCCTGAGATGCCTCCCAGACCAATTGGAACCTCCCATGTGCTCTCGAAGTTGACTTTTCCTCCGACTCCAGCTGCGGCAATAGGCAGCGTGTCGACCTTGCGAGGTTTGAGCTGTCGTACTGACAGTGCATGAACCAGCTGAGCCCACTGCGACCGTCCGATAACAGCATGCTCGGCTCCCGAGTCGATGACTCCGAAGCCTGGAGTAACCTGAATCCCAATGAAGCAGAAGTCCAGGGCAGTCACCGGAGCTTCAGCCACCATCAGGATGAAACCAAAGGGGGCTGGTTCAGGGTTTCCCGACTGGAAAGCAGTCAAGCTTGACGCAGCTCGAGTTGGGGGCTGCTGGTGGTACTGATGCAGAAAGCCGATGCTTGCCAGACGTTTCTTCCCCCTCTCGTCTGGCTCATTGGTACAGTCTCGGGCCCAGTGGCCTATCTTGCCACACCTAGCACACCGTGACTGGCTCATCAACTTCTTCTTGTGCCATCTCTTTGGAGGGGCGTGGCGGCGGAAGCGTCCCTTGCGCTTCCCTTTTCCTCCTTTACCGCCGCCCTTCGACGACTTCCCTTTTGGCGCTTGCGCCCGATAGAAGCCGCGCCCGAGGCGTTTTGAATGCAAATATTTCCGCACTTGGCCGTAGTTCGCCAAAATGGCTACGGCCTGATCCTCTTCGAGGATTTCTTCATCCCCGATGTCTCCGGCCAACCACACGTAGTCCGGGTTGTCGGCGTCATGCGCCATGTAGGCGGTGACCAGGTCGTCCTCCAGCACGTCGTCGAGGGAGAGGCTGACGGATTGCTCTTGATAGAGCTCCCCTGCATGGGCGAAATCATCTACTTCCTCGAAGGTCTCGGAGTCGGTAACCGATACTCTCGAACCCTCGGGAAAGTAGACGTTCCCGCGCGGATCGCCGTCCGCTTCCTCAAAAACAGGGGCAGTCAAAGACTGATTGTGCTCTCCGATGTAGGCTGAAGGATTGGGCCTTTCTAGGCACTTCAAATATTCTTCGACTGTCTCAAAGGACATCTTTCCTTTGGTCCACTGATGTATCATCTCTGCCTGTTTCTCCGTCAGGCGGGCATCTCGAAGAAGGCAATATCCTTTGAAGTTGTCCGGAAGCTCTTTGTCCACTCTTTCCATATTCCGGAAGAGAGTCTTCTTGCGAGAGATATAAGTGATCAAATCTTCATTGTTTTGGCGTTTGCCATTCTTTTCATACAGTAGGGCCTCATAACGGCCTGCGTACTGCTTTTCTGTTCCCAGGAACTCCGAGTAGGCCTTTTTGATCTTGTCGTAAACGATCTGTCCGGAGTTTTCCGAGCTGAGGGTATCGGCATCAAGTTCATTCACCAGAACCTTCAAAGTGTCTGATGACTTTCTCAAAATGATCCAACCATGTTGCCGAGGTGGAATACGAGTCGTGCAAAGCCACCCCTGCAGCTCTTTGAGATAGGGCTCTAACTTGGTCAGGGGATCTTTTCCGTCCCAAGCTGGAGCGTCCATGTTGAACATCTTGTCCATGGCGTTATTGGGCTGGGAAACTTGTGAGAAGATCCCAGCTGGTGAAGGCCGGTAGCCTTCCCATCCGGTGTTTCCCTCGGGAGCAAAACTGGAAGAAGAGGGTTGGTCCAGTTGAGGCGCTCCTTGGTGAAACGAGCGCTGCCATGGGTCGTCCGACCCCGAAAGAGGGTCGGGTATAACCCATTGTCCAGCACTGCCATCCAGGGAGTCCGTGAGTTGAACCGAGCGAGGGTCGAACACCGCGAGGGCGCCGGGTTCCTCCATCTCCACCCCAGTGATGAGGTGGGCCGTGAATAAAGTAAAGGATACGAGTCCAGCTAGCCGAGCTGGTCTCGTGGATCGGAGCAAAGCGCTCCGCTACCACTGAGAAACGCGTCAAAGCGTTTTGTATGTCATCCCAGGATAACAACTCGCCATTGAAACATGGCAGCCTCTTTTTGTACTGCGCGTGCGGGCCGCGCTCCTGCGTAGCGCGTCACTCAAGGAGCCCCTCGAGCTCTCGCCCGGTGAGCACACGGTCTCATGCTCCGCGCGTGATCGTCAGACCCTCACTCAGTCTTTCAAGATCAAAGCGGGCGAGTCGATCACGTGGGATGTGATCCTCAACTACAACCGCCCGCTCTGGAAGCTTAAGCTCCGCGAGGCGGCGCCTGAGGCGAAGCGGCAGCGTCAGCTGATCTCGTTGAGCCTCGTGGGTCAAAATCTACGAGCGGGCGCGTGGGAAGCCATGACGACCGGGCTCGAGTCACCGATCGCCGCAGACACCCCTGACGCGATGCGAGCCCAATCAGACTCGCTCAGCGGCGCGGGGGTCACAGCTGGGTTCACCTGGGTGCTCACCGACGACGTGGGCGCGGGCGCGCTCCGGCTGAATCTGCTCAGCTTAGGCTATCACTATCATAGCGGTGGTGAGGTCGGGAGCGAGCAGCGCCTGAGCCTCGAGGCCGAGACGGCGCGCATTATGGCGAT
>CAKZKU010000196.1 GCA_937124545.1 uncultured Microbacteriaceae bacterium
CGTTGCTCATCGAGTTGAGCGGGCGGGCCCACACCGCTGCTGCCTAACGCAGTCTGTGGGCAAACGCTCTTCTCGCCCGGGCACCGTTGACACCTCCCCTGCACTGTGCAGATATTCTGAATTTCAGATTTTCGGTTGCTAGGCTTGTCTCATGACCGATTTTGTTTCGATTCAGACCCGAGGAACCATCTCGCTTCCCCCGGCACTTCGGCGACGCTATGGGCTTGACGAGCCGGGAGCGCAGATGGAGATTATCGACGCCGGCGACCATATCGTTCTGCGACCGAAGCTGGCTGTTGATTCTTCTCAGACGTGGTTTTGGAGCGAGGACTGGCAGGCAGGGGAAATCGAAGCTGAAGCCCAACGCCGTGGTGGAGAAGGAACTGTGCATGAATCTGGCGCGGGACTCCTCGATGCGTTGGAATCGGAAGGGTGAAGTATCGGACTCTGCCGCGTTTCGAGGCGGATTATCGACGGTTGTCACTAGCTGAGCGGGCAAAATTTCGCGACACACTGCGCGAGTTCATTGCGGCTGCTAGCGCTTACGAATCCAGCCCTGAGCGCTTCATCTGGCCAAAGTCGCTGCGAGTCGAAAGGTTGACTGGCTCCGGAGTTATGGCAATGACCTGGTCGTTTTCCGGCCCTGACGGTCGGGCGACCTTTCAATTCGAGACGGTCGATGGGCAGATGTTTGTTGTCTGGCGACGTGTGGGGAGGCACCAGATATATCGGCAACCGTGAGGCGGCCGGCGAGACCGGGCCCTGCATGCGAGGTCTCGCATCCTCCACAAGTCCTTTGTCGCAGGGATCAAAACGACCACGGGTGACTTTCCCTATACTTTTGGGGCAGGCCGCCTTAGCTCAGTTGGTAGAGCGTCTCACTCGTAATGAGAAGGTCGAGAGTTCGATTCTCTCAGGTGGCTCCAGGAATCCAGACGGATGCGGCCCCCCTCGCCACCAACGATTTGTGGGGTGAGCACGCGATAGGGGACACTGCCGGTCCGCTAACGCGGGCTACAGCTCGAGTGTGAGCTGTGGTGTCTGGGACCGCGAAACACACGGATACATGACTCCGAGATCATCTTTGTCTGCGTCGGACATCACGGAATCAAGATGCTCCGGCGTTCCCTCCAGCACCCGGACTTCGCAGGTCCCGCACGTGCCGCGCCGACAGGATGCTGACACTTCGAGACCGGCCTCTTCGAGAGCTTCAAGAGTGTTGGTTTGGCCTCCCACACTGATTGTCTTCCCGCTGCGTGAAGCGTGTATCTCGAATGCCGTGACGCGCCCGTTGGAGATTCTCACCTGTGGCTCAAACCGCTCCACGTGCAGACGTTTTGGCGCGACCAGTTGTTCAAGAGCATTCAGGAGCCCCGGCGAACCGCAGGCATAGACCTCGGCATTCGATTCAATCAGCTCGTCCAGGGGCGCGCGTGATCCCCGTTCTTCGCTGATCCACAGCGTGACCTGGTCGCCGTAGTGCTCGACGAGCTCATCAGCGAGCAGCATGTCCTCTCGCGTGCGGGCCAGGTATAGCAATGACCACTCGCGAGATGCGGGAAGCGAGTGAAGCATCGACCGAATCGGAGTAATACCGACACCGGAAGCAATGAATTGGTATTTTTTCGCTGGTTTAAGTGGGAAGTGATTACGAGGGAGGTCGCATCGAATCACGCTTCCCTCACGAAGGCTCTCGTGAATCCAGCTGCTGCCGCCGCCCTCACCATGCGTATTGAGAATTCCCAGTTTCAACGAGCGGGGCTCGGCGGGGTCGCCAGAGAGCGAGTATTGCCTCTCGAGCCCATTGCCCAGATGCAGGGTCAGATGCGCCCCTGCTTCCCATTCAAGTTCGACCGAAGAGTCGTTCGGTTGCAGGGTGAACTCCGCGAGGTTTTTCCCGTGCGTCAATTTTGATGACACTGTGGCCAGGAATCCTGACGGGGGCACCTCCTGCGACTCGGAGGCCTTGGGTGCAAGAGCCCTCGCCGCGGGTTTTTCTCGGCTAGCGATGACCAGACGAACAATTCCGGCAAGAGTGGCCGTGGTGATGAGAACCAGCGATATCGCGGTGTACCAGGGAGTGCCCACATCGGTTCCGACCAGTCCCGAGTGCAAGCCGACCAAAACAATGACCGCGTAGCTCAGAAGGTGAATCCCTTTCCACACAACATCGGGTAACCACTTCGCGGTGAGAGCGGTGATTTGGACCAGGATGATGGCCCAAAACGCAAAGATTCCCAGAGCAACAGCGAAAGGTTCAAAGCTGGTGGCGAAAGGAACCAAAATGTCGGCCCATCCGAAGCTGATGTACTCATCGAGTAGCAGGGTTCCCATATGGGTCAGAATCATCGCCAGCGCGAGTCCTGAGATGTACCGGTGAGTGACGGTCAGCCATTCGGGGTTGTCGGCACCGCGAAGAATTCGAGTTTTCAGGAGAACACCCCACACCACGGTGAGAGTGAGGAGAACCCAGCCCACCATTGCGCTCGCGCGAGTCAGGAACCACCACACCTGGGGGTCTTGGAAATTAAGCATCAGCGCTCGGCCACCCAGAGCTGGTAATCCATTCCCCGGATTCGAGGACGCAGGCTGCGTGGAAACCTTTTCGTTGTGCCTGCCGCAGTAGTTCGCTGGAGCCGCGCACGAAAGCGACTTTGGTCCAAATTTCTGCCTCGACTGCGGTGGCGGCGATCACGCTTGCTTGGACGGTGTCTGATTGAGAACTATGACGGGTCTCCGGATTGATGATGTGGTGGGTGTCGCGGTCTCCCGAGGTGAAGCGACGCTTGGTGATGGTGGAGGTGGCGAGTCCCTGGTGTCGAATTTCAACGACATCGCGGCGTTTGCCCGATTCATGCGGGTCCTCGATTCCTAAGCGCCACCGGTCAGAACGCGGTGAAAGTCCCGCAACCCGAACGTCTCCACCGATTTCAACGAGGGCGCCCAGAGCTCCGGAGGACATCGCCAACTCGATAGCCATATCCGCAGCAAGGCCCTTGCCTAGGCCTCCTGAGTCGACTGTGGTCCCCGCGGGAAGAGTGACTTTCTGTCCGTCGACTGTGATGCGAGAGAAGTTTCCCCGGGCAGGAGATCCGGCGGGAATACGAGTTATCAGCTCGGGGTTCACGAGCGAGTGTGAATAACCCTCTGCAATTAGCGCTGGCAGGACAGTGGGGTCAAACTGGCCATCGGTGAGTGAGAAGCCCCGAGCCATTTCCTGGAAAAGTCGCAGGGTTTCCTCTGACACAGTCTGGGGAACTCCTGGTGCGTTGTTAAGGTTGCTGAGTTCTGAATCCCCAAGAAATCTGCTCCACCGTTGGTTGAGTGTGTGGAGGAGATTTTCGATCTGTAGTGGCATGTCTGTTGGACCCCCAACGGTCGTCACATTGGCGCCTGTGCCCATCACGCGGAGGGATGAAGAGTGCACGGGGAGTTGCCCGTCGTCTAATGACATCGCAGCGTGGATTCCACCGAGGACCGCGTCCTCGGTGACGTTGACCGATTCGTGCTTCACGAGCCTCCGGAGTTGCCATCAACCGGTGCCGGTGCGGGAGCCGGTGCGGGAGCAGGTGCAGGACTGGGAGTCGGTGCCGGTGTAACCGGAACAGCAGCTGGGGTGCTTCGTGTCGCCCGAGCTGCTGCGGCCTGACGGGCGGTGTCAATGGCTTGTTCATAGTCATCTTGCAGTTGAGTCACCGTAGCCATGGCAGCGTCGACTTGTGCTTGCTGTTGGCTTGTAACCGCCGCAACTTGCGCGGCGACGGCCTGGTCGATGATCCATTGTTGTTCGGCGGCGATTCTTGCTTCCTCCTCCTGCTCAACAGCAGAACTCTGGGCGAGGAAACTGGCCGTTCCAAAAAGTGCAGACGAAGTGACAGCCGTCAGAATCTGAAACGTATAGAACCCAGCGGGTCTTTTAGTCGTCATCTTCGTCGTGGTCGTCATCGTCATCGTCGTCATCGTCGTCGCCATGATCGTCATCGTCATGGTCGTCGTCGTCGTCTTCTTCTTCTTCTTCGTAGTAACCCGAACCGCCTGACGTTGCGTCGACTGGCGCAGGTGCAGCGGGAGTTGCGACTGGCTCGGGAGCAGGCTCGGGTGCGGGTGCGGGTGCTGCAGGTGCAGGGGCGGCCTGCGCGTCATCGGGGGTTGCGGAATCTGCGGGCAGGACATCCTCAAGCGGAGTCGGGGCTTCTAGTGGCGGGACCGTAATCCCGGCGTCTCCGTCCGTGGGCAGCAAAATTTCACTGGCATCTAGCAGGGGTGACTGTTCTTGTTCGGTGAGGGATTGGGTATTGGCGACGACTGCGGCGGAACCCGTTCCGAGAATGCCAACAATGCCGAGACTGAGGAAGATGTTGTTTGCCATGTTCCGAGCGTAAACACCGCCCGTCGAAGGTTCTTGCCCTAAATATCCAAGAAACATCCAAGATTTTCCAGAAAGTCCTCCATACGGGAGAGGCGAGTGGAAACTCGACCAGAATGGTGGGCATGCGGGTGCTACTCATCGAAGACGACGTCTCGATTTCCTCGGCTGTTATTGATTCTCTCGAGGCTGTCGGTTGGGATGTCGGGCACGAAGCCGCGGGCGTCCCCGGTCTGGAACGCTTGGGGTCGCAATCGTGGGATGTATTGCTGCTGGATTTAGGGTTGCCCGACCTCGATGGGATTGAAGTGGCGCGTCAGGCGCGAGCTATCGGTACTTTCCCGATCATAGTTATCAGCGCCCGCGGCGATGAGTCGGACCGAGTGCTCGCGCTGGAGCTTGGCGCCGATGACTACCTGGTCAAGCCTTTTGGCATGCGTGAACTGCTGGCACGAATTCGGGCGGTGCATCGCCGAGCGATCGCAGTGGGGGAACCGGCCGCCGCCACAGAGCTCGTAGTGGGCAAACTGCGAGTCGACACTCGCACCAGGCGGGTGATGCTTGGCGAGCATGTCCTTGACCTCACTCCGAAGGAATTTGATGTGTTGGCCTACTTGGCCAGAGATCCGGGTTCTGCTCACCGCCGGGAGACCATCATGCAAGACGTGTGGGATATGAATTGGTACGGAAGCACCAAGACCCTCGATGCTCATGTCGCCTCGCTTCGCTCCAAGCTTGGCGATGCGCGCTGGATTGAAGCTGTTCGCAGTGTGGGTTTCCGCTTGCAGGAGCCCGCGTGAGACGGTTACTGCTCGGCAGTTTTCTTGGGGTTGTCCTCCTTGCACTGGCCGTGTCGACGGTTCCCTTTGCCATCCTCATTCAAGGAGTCGAGCGTGACCGTCTGCTGACCACGCTGGAGAGGGACGCTTTCGTTCTGGCAGGCAAGTCCGAAAGGGCCCTTGATTCTCTGGCAGCCGAGGATTTGGCACCCGTCCGTCTGCTGGCGCAGAACTACCGTGAGGCAGGCGGAGCACGTGTCGTCATCACGGATGAGCAGGGGATTGTGGTGGTCACGAACGATCCCGCAGAAATTCGCATCGGTGTTTCGTATCTGAGCCGCCCCGAGTTTGGCGCTGCGGTTGAGGGTCAAATCTCCTCCGGTGAGCGGTTTTCGGAAACACTTGGCGTGACACTGGTTTATGTCGCTGTTCCGGTCTTCAGTGGGCAAGAGATCGTGGGAGCGGTGCGGCTGACTTTTGACAAGGCAGTCATCGATGCCGAAGTGCGCCGGCAACTGGGCGGGATCCTCACGGTTGCTCTGACGACACTGATTCTCGCGGGAATTTTGGCCCTCGTGTTGTCTCGCACCGTGGCCCGAGGTTTGCGCGAACTCGAATCCGCGAGCGAAGCTTTTGCTGCCGGTGACTTCTCGGCACGCGCACGAGAAGACGTTGGCCCCTCGGATGTTAGAGCTCTAGCGGCACGATTTAATTCCATGGCGGTCAAAGTCGCAGCACTCGTCGATACCCAGAAGCGCTTTGCTTCTGACGCCTCCCACCAGCTGAGAACACCTATTACTGCTCTCATGCTCCGAATTGAGGCGCTGCGTGAATTAGTGAAACCCACGAAGAAAACAACAGAGCGCTTCGACGCCCTCGAGTATGAGATCACCCGACTTAATCGTTTGATTGACGGCCTGCTAGCGCTGGGCCGGGCGGGAGCTAACCAGGAATCACGGGTAAGGATTGATGCGACCACCGTGGTTAGAGAGCGCGTGGCGAGCTGGCAGAAACTTGCAGACGAATCAGGGTCCATGGTTTCCCTAGAGGCGGACGAGGCAGTTGCGATCTGGGCAGTGGAGTCCGCGCTGGAGAACATCATCGATGTGTATCTCGACAATGCTCTTTCTCTCAGCCCCGCCGGTTCACAGATTGACGTGCGGCTCACTGCCGAAGGATCACATGTGGTCTTGAGTGTCTGCGATCAGGGGCCTGGCCTCAGCTCGCAAGAATCTGAGCGCGCCTTTGACCGTTTCTGGAGGGGGTCGCAATCGTACGAGGGCTCCGGTCTGGGGTTAGCGATCGTGAAGCAGATGGCTGATGCCAGCAACGCCGAGGTCTCGCTCACCGCGCGGGATGTGGGCGGAGCAGAAGCGCGAGCGGTCTTTCAGAAACCATCGTCGTGATTGTCCTGGTGGCAAACCTCGGCTGGGAGATTTTCTAGTCTTCCTGGTCGCCGGAATTATCTGAACGGCCCGAGAGAACAATCCCCACCAGCCCGAGCGCCAACATTCCCGCAACGACTACAAAGACCACTAAATCGTTTTCGGCATAGGACGGGTAGGTCATCACGACCGTGGCGAACACCGCGAGGAATCCGACCCCCAGGACACTGTTGCGCATCCCTTGAGGATAACCTTGAGACCTGATGACGGCGCATTC